>JACCXE010000211.1 GCA_013697265.1 Actinomycetota bacterium
GTGTGCACGGCGATCGAGGAGAACCCGGCCGACGTCCACAAGTACACGATCAAGCGCAACACCGTCGCGATCGTCACCGACGGCACCGCGGTGCTCGGGTTGGGCGACATCGGGCCGTACGCGGCCATGCCGGTGATGGAAGGCAAGGCGATGCTCTTCAAAGAATTCGCCGGCATCGACGCCTTCCCGATCTGTCTCAACGTGCAAGATGCCAACGAGCTGATCGAAACCGTCGCCCGGCTCGAGCCCGTCTTCGGCGGCGTCAATCTCGAAGACATCGCCGCGCCCCGCTGCTTCGAGGTCGAAGAGCGGCTCAACACGATGCTCGACGTCCCCGTCTTTCACGACGACCAGCACGGCACGGCCGTGGTGGTGCTGGCGGCGCTGCGTAACGCGCTCAAGGTTGTCGACAAGAAGATGGAGGACCTGAAGATCGTCATCGCCGGTGTCGGTGCGGCCGGTGTCGCTATCACCAAGATCCTTCAGGCCGCCGGGGTGCCCAACGTGATCGGCATCGACCGAAAGGGCGCGATCTGGAGCGGCCGGGGCGAGTTCGACGTCAGCAAGCAATGGTTCGCCGAGCACACCAACCCCGAGTTGCGCAAGGGCGCAATCCACGAGGTGATGCCCGGCGCCGATGTGTTCGTCGGCGTGTCGGGGCCCGGCTTGGTCACGCGCGACGACCTCCGGGTGATGAGTGAGGACGCGATCGTGTTCGCCCTGGCCAACCCGACGCCCGAAATCCTCCCCGAGGACGCCGCCGGTCTGGCCGCGGTAATCGCGACCGGCCGGTCCGACTATCCGAACCAGATCAACAACGTGTTGTGCTTCCCGGGCATCTTCCGTGGCGCGCTCGACGCCGGCGCAACGACAATCACCGAGAATATGAAGCTGGCCGCGGCCGACGCCATCGCCCGCAGCGTGAGCGACAACGAGTTGTCGCCGAGCTACGTGGTGCCGAGCGTGTTCAACAAGAAGGTCGTCGAGTTGGTGGCGGCCGACGTCGCCCAAGCCGCCCGTGCCGACGGTGTGATCCGGGGCTCATGACCACCCTCGAAGCGATCACGTTCGACCACTGGAACACGCTCGTCTACGAAGACGAGAACAGCAACCTCTCGCATCGCCGCATCGACGGCTGGGTCGCCCGGCTCGCCGAAGAAGGCCACGCCCTCGAGGACCACGCGTTGCGCGACGCCTTCAACACCACGTGGGAAGCGTTCACGGTTGACTGGCACGCAGGGGTTCAGCGCTCCGGGGCGGACGCCGCTCGTCACGCGCTGTCCATCCTCGAACTGCCGATCACCGACGAACTCACGGGTGAGCTCATCGATCTGTTCGTGCACGCCGGTCACGGCATCGATTTCCAGTTATGCCCCGGTATCGAGCAGGTGCTGCGCACGCTGAAAGACGCCGGACTCAAGATCGGCATCGTGTGCGACGTTGGCTTTACCCCGTCGACGCACCTGCGCGAGCACCTCGATCGGCGCGGTCTGCTTCAGTACTTCGACGGCTGGTCGTTCAGCGACGAGGTTGGGGCGTACAAACCCGACAAGCTGATCTTCGATCACGCGCTCGGCACTCTGGGTGATCCGTCGCCTGACCGCGTGGCTCACGTCGGAGATTTGCGGCGCACCGACGTCGCTGGGGCGCTGGCGATGGGCATGACGGCGATCCGCTACGCCGGCGTGTTCGACGACCCGCCCGAGAACGGCCCCGACGCGACCTTTACGGTGGCCAACTACGCCGAATTGCCGGCCCTCGTCGGCATCACGTCCTGACTTACGAGGCCTTCTTTTTTGTCGCGCTGGTCGAGCGCGACGCGCGCTTGGCCGGCGCCCGGCGTCGCGTGCGGGCGTTCTTCACGCTTGCTTCGAGCGCGGCGAGCAAGTCGACTACGTCGGCCTTCTTCTCCGGCTCCGCTGCCTCGACCGTGATGTCGTCGCCCTTTTGCTTCTTCTCGATGAGTTCGCGCAGCTCTTCGGTGTAGGTGTCGTGATAGCGCTCGGGCTTCCACTCGGCCTCGAGGGCTTCGATGATCTGGCGGGCCAGCTTCATTTCCTTGTCGTTCTTGGCCGTGCCCGACCGTTTGGGGATCCCGGGTATTTCGACACTGGGGACGACCTCGTCCGCGAAGCGCATCGTCGACATGGCCAGCGCGCCGCCCACCGGCCGGATAGCGGCGAGGTACTGCTTGCGGCGCATCACCACCGAACCGATACCGACCTTCTCCTCGTCTTCCATCGCGTCGCGCAATAGGGCGTAGGCGTTCTTGGCCGTGTCGCCGTCGGGGGCCAACCAGTAGGTCTTGTCGTAGAAGATCGGGTCGATCTCGGCTAGGTCGACAAAGTCGCCTACCTCGATCGCACTGGTCGACGCCGGTCGTAGGTCTTCGATCTCGTCCTTGGTGAAACGGACGTACTTGCCCTTTGAAATCTCGAAGCCGAGTTTGACGTCGTCGGCCTCGACCGCATCGCCCGATGACGATGACACCTTCTCGTGTTTGACGCGAGATCCCTTCTTGTCCAGCTCGTGAAACCGCACCCGGTGGTCCCGCACGGCGGTGTAGGCCTTCACTGGCACATTGCCCAGCCCGAAGCTGATAGCGCCTGACCAAACGGAACGGGGCATAGGTCAGAGATGTACCCGCCGGCGCTCACGAGCAGTCTCCGTGAACTCGAGGTTTCTAAGTGGCCCCGGGCGGGCAACATGGCCAGGTGCGTTTGCCTTCACCCCGCGGCCCGTTAAGCGAAGACGTCTTCCAATCAATGCGCGGCGCGGCGCGGCCGCTGCCCTACTCGGGGCGACTACCCGTGCCGGCCTCGGAGGACTTCCAGGTAACGCTGTGGGTGTTGCAGGAAATGATCTTCCGGCCGTTTCAAGGCGTCGACCCCCGTTGGGAAGACGAGGCCTCCGCTGTCGCGTTGCGCGGGCTACTGGAGCGGGCCCAAGAGGCAGAACTCCGCACAAACCTGTTTTGCCCACCGACCGCGGCCCAAGACGTGCCTGAGGCGATCAAGCAGATGGTTACGGGCAACGAAGGCCCGTCTCTGTCGCGCTGGGTGGAAGAGCACGGACGGCTCGCGCACATGCGCGAGTTCGTGATGCACCGCTCCCCGTACCAGCGGAAGGAAGCCGACCCGCACTCTTTCGCGATCCCCCGACTTGACGCGGGACGGGCCAAGTCGGCGCTGCTCAAGATCCAACTCGACGAATACGGCAACGCCGAGGCGGGGCAGTCGCACGCCGAATTGTTCGCCGAGACCGTGCGGGCACTCGACGTGCGCCCAGACATCGACTGTGTGCCCGCGGTCACGCTGCGCACGAACACCGTGCTCAATACGTTCGGGTCAAGCCGTCGGCTGCGCGGGGCCTGCATCGGCCACCTGGCCGTGTTTGAAATGACCTCCGTTGAACCGATGGCGCGCTACGCGGCCACCTTGCGTCGCCTCCTCGACGGTGACACCGCGACAAAGGCAGCGAGGTTCTACGACGTGCACGTCGCGGCTGACGGCTTCCACCAAGAGCTCGCCCTCGACGAAATGCTCACCGGCTTCGTCGAGCAGTATCCGAACGAGGCTGAAGAGGTGCTGTTCGGCGCGGCCGCGATCATGAGCGTCGAAGGCGACTTTTCCCGTCACCTCATGCAGCGTTGGGAGAAGGGCACCTCGTCGTTGCGATCCCGGGCGGCGGCGCTCGCTGCGTGACAGGGCTGGCCCGCGTTGGATGTTCGGGGTGGGCCTACCGCGACTGGCGCGGTCTGTTTTATCCCGAATCGCTGCCGACCTCGGCCTGGTTCGAGTTCTACGCCCGTCATTTCGACACTGTTGAGATCAACAACAGCTTTTACCGGCTGCCGACGGCCGAAGCCGCTGAAAGCTGGGAACGCCAGGCGCCTCCGGGGTTCGTTTACGCGTTGAAGCTCGGCCAGTTCGGATCGCACCGAAAGAAACTCAAAGACCCGACGACGGGCTGGTTGGACAACCACCTCGACCGGGTGCGCCGCCTGGGCTCCCACCTCGGCCCCAATCTCGTACAGCTTCCGCCGCGGTGGAAGCGCGATGTAGCCCGACTCGACGACTTCCTCGCGGCAGCGCCCACGGACATCCGTTGGGCTGTCGAGATGCGCGACACCAGTTGGCTGCACGACGACGTCTTCCACGTCCTCGAGCGCCATGGCGCCGCGCTGTGCATTCATGATTTGCTTGCGGGGCACCCGTGGATTCGCACCACGGACTGGACCTACATCCGCTTCCACGGACCAAACGCCATCGAGCAGCCGTACCACGGGCGCTACGGGCCGCAGCGCCTTGGCCGCAGCGCCGAGCGGCTCACCGAGTGGTTGCAGGATGGCTATGACGCGTACGCCTACTTCAACAATGACTACGAGGGCCACGCGATCCAGGACGCGCTGTGGTTGCGCGAGCAGCTCGCCCCGTTTGAGGCGGTGGCGTAGACCGTGGCCGGGAAGGCCCACACCCCCGACCGGCTCAAGAAGTACGTCGCCAAACGCGACTTCACCAAGACCCCCGAGCCGCAGGGCAAGAGCCGGCCGCCGAAGGGCGGCCGGCGCTTCGTGGTGCAGCGTCACCGCGCCAGTCACCTGCACTACGACCTGCGCCTCGAGATGGACGGCGTGCTCGTTAGTTGGGCGGTGCCCAAAGGCCCGACGCTTGACCCGTCGGCCAAACGGCTGGCTATGCACGTCGAGGACCACCCGCTCGAGTATTTCGACTTCGAGGGGGTGATCCCGCGGGGCGGCTACGGCGGCGGCGATGTGATCGTGTGGGACTGGGGCACCTACGACCCGGTCGACACCGACGACCCGATCAAGGCCGTGGAAAAGGGCGACCTGCACTTCGACGTGCAGGGCGAAAAGCTCAAGGGACGATTTGTGCTCGTGCGCCGGGGCAAGCCAGGCGACCGCGAGCAGTGGCTGCTGTTGCACAAGCGCGACGAGTTCGCGATTTCGGGCTGGGACCCGGAGAACCATCCGACGTCGGTGAAGTCGGGCCGCACCAACGACGAGATCTTGGCCAAGCCGAAATCGACGTGGACCAGCGACACGCCGACGATCGCGAAATGGGCCCGCGATCTGGAGTTCGACCCGGTTACCGCCGACGAGTTCGCCGCGTTGAAAGCGCTCAAGAAAGAGGGTGAGTGGCACCTCGGGGGGCGTGCCGTGCGGCTCACGAACCTCGACAAAGTTCTGTTCCCCGGCAGGGGAGCCCGGGGCAAGCCACTTACCAAGCGCGACCTCATCCGCCACTACGCAGCCATGGCGCCGTGGATCCTGCCGTATCTCGCGGGCCGGCCCGTCAACCCGAACCGCTATCCCGACGGCATCGAAAAGCACGGCTTCTGGCACAAGGCGGTGCCCGACTATGCGCCTGACTGGCTTACCCGTTTCCACTACGACGACTTCGGGCCGGGCGAGACCGAGTGGTACGCCGTGGTCGACAGCGCGCCCGCGTTGGTGTGGATGGCCAACCACGCGGCCGTCGAGTTGAACCCGTGGACGTCGCGGGTGGAGAAACCTCACGAACCGGCGTGGGCCCTGATCGACATCGACCCCGGCCCGGACACGACGTTCGCCCAGATTCGCGAACTAGCCCACTTGTACTGCGTTGCGCTCGATCACCTGAACGTGGTCGGCGGGCTCAAGGTCACGGGCAAACGGGGGCTTCAAATTTGGGTGCCGATCAAAGCCGGCTACACGTTCGACGACACGCGGGCCTGGGTCGAGAACGTCTCGCGCGCGGTGGGCGGCACCCTGCCCGAACTCGTGAGCTGGAGTTGGCGCAAGGCCGAACGAGGGGGACGGGCCCGGCTCGACTACACCCAGAACGCGATCAATAAAACCCTCGTGGCGCCGTTCAGCGTGCGGCCCGCGCCGGGAGCCCCGGTTTCGGTGCCCATTCGGTGGGAGGAACTCGATGATCGAGCGCTGAAGCCGGATCGTTGGACCATCAAGACCATCGGCAAGCGGCTTGATGAGTCCGGCGACCCGCTGCGTGAATTGGTCGGCTTGCAACAGACGCTTCCCGAACTTTGAAGATGCTCGGTTGGCCGGTGGGGCGGTTGGGTAAGCGGCCTTGATGAGTCTCGTGTCAGGGTCTGAGTCCGCGGTCGATCGCCAAGAGTTGAACGTCGCGTGAGCGACCCCCAGGCCGGCGCCGAGGGCGCTGCCCTCCACATTGAGCGTGGCAACGCCGTCGACTAGCGCCGTTCGCGTCATCTTCGTGAATCCGGCGTCGGGCCCGAACGACACGGATGTCGCCGCCTTGCGCGAGCAGTTTGCCGGCTACGACGTGATCGAGATAGGCGCGGACGGCCTCGATGAGGCCATTGACGCCGCGCTCGTCGACGGCGCCGGCGTGATCGGAGTCGCTGGCGGCGACGGGTCGGTGTCATGCGCGGCTTCGCGTCTCGTCGGCAGCGACCGCCAGCTGTTGGTGATTCCCGCCGGCACCCGCAACCACTTCGCCCACGACATCGGCATCGACGACGTCGATGACGCCGCGCGCGCCGGGTCCGGGCCGGCCCGGACGAGCGTCGACGTCGGCGACGTCAACGGCAACATCTTCGTGAACAACGCCAGTCTCGGCACCTACACGCGCCTGGTGCGCAAGCGGGAGCAGTACGAGCGGCGCGTCGGCAAACGCCTCGCCAACGTGATTGCGGCGTGGAGCGAACTGCGTCACGGGCACCACTTGATGCTTCGGATCGACGACAAGCCGATGCGGGTGTGGGCGGTGTTCGTCGGCAACGGGACCTACGGCGACGGCCTGCGCGACGTCAGCCGCCGCGAGTCGTTGCAAGAGGGTCAGCTCGACGTCTGGGTTGTTCGCTCTCGTGGACGCCTGAGTCGACTGCGGGTAACGGGCGCGGTGCTGTTCGGCCGCCTCGACCGGTCGCCGTTAATCGATCGGTCGCAGACCGCGGACCTCGTCGTCGAGAGTCGGCGTCGGGTAATCGAGGTCGCCTGCGACGGCGAAGTCCGGCGCGTCGACACGCCGCTCAAATTCACGATCAAACGCGGCGCGCTCACCGTTTTGGTGCCGGGCGGTTAGTACGGCAAACAGCAGCGCGATCGCGGTCGTGGAAACGCCGGCGACGCCGATAGCGGTACGGGGGCTCCACTCTTGGCTGATCCAACCGACGAGGGGTCCGCCGATCACGGTGCTGCCCAAGCCCAGCAGGCTGTACATCGACATCACGCGCCCGCGGAAGGACTGGTGCGACAGGGCCTGCATGTGTGAGTTGGCGAGCGCGCCGAAGAACACGGCCAGGGCGCCCGTAGGCACGAGCGACGCGATCACGAGCGGCTCGTTTGGCGCCGTCGCGGTGAGAAGCATGGCCACGCCAAGAGCGATCGCACTGAACAGCACCAGGCGGGCCGACGTGCTGGCCCGGTGCGCGGCGGTGAGTGCGCCGATAACGGTGCCCACGCCCAGTACCGCCATCAACAGCCCGGCGAGCCCGGCACCGCCGTGGAAGGTTCGTTCGGCGAGAAGCGTGGTGAAGGTCGGGAAGTTCCACACCAATGTGCCGACAACGCCGAGCACGACGATGGTCGGCCGCATCTCGCGGATGCCCCACGCGTAACGGAGGCCTTCGCGCACCCGCGGCGGCTCGGCCGATCGGTGCACCGGCAGCAGTTCGGACCGCCGCATCACTACGAGCGAGACGACCACGGCGATGAACGAGATCGCATTGGCAAAAAACACCCAGGCCACGCCGAACCGGGCGATCACCAACGCGGCGATTGCGGGCCCGGTAATACGCGCCGAGTTGAGAGTGGCGCTGTTCAGCGCCACCGCATTCGGCATCTGGTCGGGCCCGACCATTTCCTCCACGAAGGCGTTGTGGGCCGGGTGATCGACGACGGTGACCAGGCCGAGGCCGACGGCGATCGCGTACACCGACCACACCGCGGCCGAGTCGGTAAGCACCAGGAGCCACAGCGCGATGGCGAGCACGCCTGACGCCGATTGGGTGATCACCAGCAGGCCACGGCGATCGAAGCGGTCGGCGATTACCCCTCCCCACAGCCCGAAAAGCAGCACGGGGGCGAAGCGGAACGCGAACGTGGCGCCTACCGCGGCGCCGTTGTGGGTGAGCCGGAGCAGCAGCCAGGCCTCGGCCATGATTTGCATCCACTCGCCGACGTAGGAAACGAGTTGGCCGAAGAAGAACAGCCGGTAGTTGCGCGACCGCAGCGAGCCAAAAATCTGCCGCAATCCGTCTCTCACTCAGGTACAGCGTATTTCGTGCCGGAACGAGGAGGCGTGCGTCGGCGCCTCACCGAGACGGGTCGCCCGCTCAGTGAGGACAGGTTGCCCGGTACTCCTCGATCGTGGAGCTCGCGGACGGAGGGGGGCAGAGAAACTGGTCGTAGCGGAGGTCGTCGTCGACCCAGCGCTTGAGCCACGAGATGGAATAGCGCGAGATCGTCGGGTTCGAGCTCGTCGGCGCGGAGTGACTGGCGGCGTTGAGTTCCAGGTAGGCCTTTTCTGGAGCCGCCGACATGGACGTGTAGAACGGCTCGGAATGCGACGAGACGGGGGCGACGGTGTCGCTCTCGGCGCCGATGATCATCGTCGGCGTTACGACTTCGGGCCACGTCTTGTCGGTGTGCCAAGGCGTCAGCGGCACGGCAGCCTGCAACGACGGGCGCACCTTGGTCGCCTCGATCGAGCCGCCGCCGCCCATCGAGTGCCCGGCCACCGCCAAGCGGGTGCGGTCAACGCGATCGCGTGCGCTGCTCGTGTTGGTGAGGTAGTCGAGCGCGGCAAGCAGTTGCGTGGCGCGCGACGACGGTTGGTCGAAGATCGAGTTGGTGTCGATGGTGATGACAACGAAGCCGTGCGAGGCGAACCGCGGGCCGTACCAGCTGATCGACGACTGTGTCGCCGTGTAGCCGGGCGAGATGGCGATGCCGCCGAAGGTGCCCGCCGCGGTCGATGTCGGGTAGTAGATCGTCGCCGCGCCGAACCCCGGCGTGTTGGCGTTGGCCACGGTGAAACTCGTGTATGCGAAGGGCCCGGTGGCCTCGAGCGCAGCCGCGGTGGGCGCTGGGCCCCGCTCGTACGGGTTGATGGCCGACGCACTCGGAGGCGGCGTCAGGGCGGCGAAGAGCGAAACCGCCAAAGCGAGCATCGCGACTCGAAGCCAGCGCGGAGGCACGGTGCCCCGCAACTTCGCTGCGACGCGTTGTTGTGCCGACAGACTCATCTGACCCCCACAGTCTCGGAGCTTGGTTAGCTCCGGTGTTGGCAACGTAACGACTGCTACCTGGTCTGACAAGAGCTGTCGGTCGAATCCGAGCCGGTCCGTAGCTAACGCACCACTGGCACGTCTACGCCGGCCACGGCTGCGAGCTCGACGAGTTCGTCGATGATCAGGTCGCACAGGCTCCAGATGTCGGGCACCAACTCCGCGCACCCGACGAGTCCGAAGTCGAGCGTGTCGAGGTAACTCTGCACCGTGATGTTGAGGCCTTGACCCTCGGCGATCGTGGACACGGGGTAGTAGTGCCGCAACGTGGCGCCGGCCGAATACAGCGGCTGGCGCGGACCGGGCACGTTCGAGATCACCAGGTTGATCGGCATCTGGAAGCGATTGCCGAACTGGAACCGCGTCGACATGCGGCTGGCGCGGGTAAACACCGCGGGCGCCGGGAACTGGGCGAACTGCGTGAGCGAGTCGGCCGGAATCGCGTCGTGCAGGTTCTTGGCCATCACCATTGCGTCGTGCACCTTCTGCACGCGCATCAGCGGATCGGCCTCGTTCGTCGGCAACGACGCGATCAGTCCCGACACCCGGTTGGTCCACTTGTCGGTTTCTTCGCCGGTGCGAATGGACACGGGCACCATCGCGACCAGCGGTTCGTCGGGCAGCGCGCCATGTTTTTCGAGGTAGCGCCGCAGACCGCCCGCGCATACCGCCATCACAATGTCGTTGACGGTGGCCCCCAACGCGGACTTGGTCGCCTTGACCGAGTCGAGGGTGGCCGAGCGAAACGCAAATACGCGATGCGGCGTAATCGACCGGTTGAACGGCGTGCGGGGCGCCGAGAGCGGCAACGGACCCACCGTCGGTATTTCGTCGCGTTCCTCTGGCCGTTTGCGCCCGATGTTCAGCAACGCGCCCAGCGGGCCGCGGAGTTGGGCGCGCAATTGGTTGCCGGCCGCGGCCAGCACCGGGTTGCGGGTGGCGTTGCCGAGCTCGCGCATGGTGCGGGCGCCCAGCACCAACATGCGGCCGGGCTTGCGGGCCAGGTTCGCTCCCGCAATCGCGAGCATCTCGGTGTCGTTCGGTACGCGCTCAGGCGTCTCCACGACCGGCTCGGACGGCACGGAGTCACCCTCGGGCGAACTGTCGAGCATCAGCATCAACAACTCCGCGCCTGAGGCCCCGTCGACGGCGGCGTGATGCACCTTCGTGAGGATGCCGAAGCGCCCGCCTGAGATACCTTCGATCACGTAGCTCTCCCACAAGGGGCGGCTGCGATCGAGCGGACGACCGATGATCCGGGCCACGAGATCGGCGATCTGTTCGTCGTCCCCGGGTGGGGGCACCGCGGTGTGTCGCACGTGGAAGTCGAGATCGAAGACCGGGTCTTGCACCCAGTACGGGTGGTCGAGGTTGAACGGCACGTTGCGGAGCTTGCGCGTCAGCGGCTCGAGCCGGTGCAGACGTCGTTCGACCTCGGCCCGCCATGACTCGAACGGTTTGTACGACCCGTCACCCGTCGGCGGCTCGTAGATCGACAGGCTCGAGACGTGGCCGAATACCGACGGCGTCTCCATGTACAGGAAGTTCGCGTCGACACCTGAAAGTTGCTTCA
>JACCXE010000124.1 GCA_013697265.1 Actinomycetota bacterium
CTTGGCGGAGGGGGTGGGATTTGAACCCACGGTGAGGTTGCCCCCACAACGGTTTTCGAGACCGTCCGATTCGGCCGCTCTCGCACCCCTCCTCGGGTGAAGCGGAGCGCACACCTTAGCGGTGCGAAACCGGCCGTTGGCCGGCTCTCACTCTTCTGGGCACCCCTCCCGGGACCAGCGGAACCGACAACTTACAAGGTCGGAGTGCCGCGTCTGTCAGCGAAGAAGGAGGACAAGAGTGAGCTGGCCTCGGCTGCCATCACGCCATGGCGTACGTCGACCGCGTGATTGAGCCGGGGATCGGTGCAGAAGTTGTAGAGGGTGCCGCAGGCGCCCGCCTTCGGGTCGGCGGCGCCGAACACGAGCCGACTCACCCGTCCCGAAAGTAACGCTCCGGCGCACATGGGGCACGGTTCGAGGGTAACCACGAGCGTGGCGCCCGAAAGCCGCCAATCGCCCAATGTTTCAGCCGCGTCACGAAGGGCGAGCACCTCGGCATGGGCCGTGGGATCCTTTGTAAGCTCACGCTCGTTGTGGCGCTGGGACACGATCTTTCCTTCAATAAGCACGACCGCGCCTACGGGCACGTCGCCGTGGGCCGTCGCGGCCGTCGCCTCGGCCAGAGCGATCTCCATTGCCTCTTCGTCGGTCACGAACTTCCTTTCAAGGATTTCCGTCGCGAGCAGGAACCCGGCCCGTCGGCAACGAACTCTTCCATTGATCACATCATCGTTCGGGCGGCGCTGGGGCCGTCCGGTCGACTTTGTCCTGTCGGAGCCTCCGAAGCCGTGACGCGGAAGTGACTCGAGTCCGGCGCCGGCTCGCGATTTCGGGGGTAATCGCGCTTGTGATCGCCATCGTCGGTGGGGGGCCGCTCGCCCACGATCCGCGCACGCACCGGCTCAACACGTCCCAAGGCGCGCAATCCGGCGCGGTTTCCCAACATTTGGCGTTGGCTCCGCTCGACCCGGTTTCCTCCGACGGAGCGGTCGGGGACCTCGCGCCGGCAATCGAAACGATTGCTGCATCCCGCAAGCAAAACGAAGCTGTGATCAAGCAGGCGCCGGCCCAATTCGAAGGCCCGGCGCCCAAGTCCGTCGCCCCGCCCGCAGCCCTCTCGCAAAACTCGTCGGTCTCGTCACAGAGCACCGGCACCGGTACGTGGGCGGTCGTGGTCGGCGTCAACGACTACCCCGGCTCGCAAGACGACCTGTCGTCGGCTGTGAACGACGCGGACGACATGGCCCAGGCGCTCGACGCCTTCGGCGTGAGCGACGACCACGTCATCGTGCTGCGCGACGGTCAGGTCACGCGCAACACGCTGCTCGACTCGGTCGGATGGTTGGCGTCACACGCCGGGCCCGATTCGGTGGCCGGGTTCTTCTACGCCGGCCACGTGCGCAAGACGAGCGCCGGCAACGAAGAGATCGTCACGAGCGACGGCTCGGCGGTGTCGGACCGCGAACTGGCCAACGCGCTCAGCCGGGTACGGGCCAACCGCTCGTGGGTCGCAATCGCGGCCTGTTACGGCGGCGGCTTCACCGAAGTGTTGCGCCCCGGCCGGGTGCTCAGCGCAGCGGCGTCGGCCGACAGCCTCGCTTATGAGAACTCGACTATCGGCCGCAGCTACATGGTTGAGTACATGATCCGCCAGGCGATCATCCAAGGCCGGGCCTCGGCCACCGTGCAGACCGCCTTCAACTACGCCGTCGCCGGGCTTCAGCGCGACCACCCTGGCCGCGAGCCCGTGCAGGTGGACCACGGCGACGGCGCGCTCGATCTGCGCCCGCCCGGTTCTACGACCCGTTCGCCGGCCGAACAGCCCGAACCCGCCCCTGAGCCTTCGCCGCCGCCCACCACTGAGCCGCCGGCGTCAGACCGTCCGGGCGACAACCAAAAGTGCACGCGCAAGGGCCTGGTGCGCTACTGCCCCGGCCGCTAACGCGCTAGTCGCGAATCTCCAGCGGTAACCCGAA
The DNA here is from genome assembly GCA_013697265.1 of Actinomycetota bacterium. GTDB lineage: Bacteria > Actinomycetota > Acidimicrobiia > Acidimicrobiales > JACCXE01 > JACCXE01. The sequence goes on from JACCXE010000124.1 coordinate 1,977, forward strand.
CACTTTCTCAAACAGTCCACGCTTGCGGCGTACGCCCCAGCGTTCGAGGTCGGTGTCGCCGCCGCCGTCGATCACCAACTCGACCTTGTCGGCGAGGACGTGCGCGGTGACCACGTCGACAGTGTCGGTGTGGCTGCGATCGAGCCCGTCGGCTACCCGCAAAATCGCCACGAGCTGGGTGGCGCGTTCGCGGTCTTCGTCGCTGAGCTGCCGCATCGGCTCGTAGGTCGACGGCTTGGGCGTACCCCGGCGGTGGAAGCGGCCGAGGCTCGCCAACATCAACACCTCTTCGGGCGGAAACCCCCGCAGCCGACCGTGTTCGATCAGGTAAGCCGTGTGCCTGTCGTGGTTGTCGACCGCCACGTGCTCGCCAATGTCGTGGAGCCACGCCGCGTGCTCGAGCAACTCACGGTCCACCGGGCCCAGGCTGTGCAACGGGGCGATGTCGTCGAATATCGCAGTAGCGAAGCGCGCCACTTGATGGGCATGGGCCTCGTTGCCGCCGTAGCGACGGAATAAGGCCTGCACGCTTTCGCGCCGCATCGACCGCGGGTCGACCCACTCGTATGCGTCGTGGTGACCGATCGCGTCGAGCACCATGCCCTCGCGCATGCTCCACTCGGACACGGTCAGTTCGTCGAATTCGAACAGATCCATCGCCACCTGCAAAACAACAGAACCGGCGGTGATGATGTCGGCCCGGCGGGCGTCGAGCCCGTTGAAGCCCTTGCGCTGCTCGAGCGACATGGTCTGCATTTGCTGGTGGACGGGCGCCAGTTCTTCGGCTGACACCGTCAACTGATGCAGAGCGTTCGGTGTGGCCGCCGCCACCCTCGGTGCGGCGAGGCGAGCCAACGACGTCAGTGTGCCGCTGGTGCCGACGAGCATGCCGGGCCGGAAGCGCTTGGTCGCCGTGGCGATGGGCGCCAACAGTTCCTCGGCCCGCGCCCGCAGCCGGGCGATGTCGTGATCGGACGGCGGATCGCACTGCACGAGCTCGGCGGTGAGGCGGGCCGCGCCCAGCTTCACGCTGGTGGCCCACAACATTCCCGACGCGTCGCCGACGGACACTTCGAGCGAGCCGCCGCCCTGGTCGATGCAGACCGCCGGGGGCTTGTCGAGCAGCACGCTGGCGCGTACCGCGGCAAAGATCAGGCGGGCCTCGTCGAGGCCGGTGATCACCTGCACGCCGACGCCGGTTTCGGCCTCGATCACGTCGACGACCTCGGCGCCGTTATCCGCCTCGCGCAGGGCGCTGGTCGCGTACACAACCCACTCGTCCACGTCGAGAGCCTCACCGTGGGCGCGCATGCGGGCGACGCTGGCGACGGCCGCTTCGATGTCGTCGGGCGGAATGCGATGGGTGCGGGCCACGCCGTCGGCGAGTCGCAGCACGTCCTTCTCGCGCAGCAGCGTGTCGAAGGAGCCATCGGGGTGTGCTTCCACGACGATGAGATGAAAAGAGTTGCTCCCGAGGTCGAGAGCGGCGATGCGCACCTACTTACGGTACGGCGTATGGCGCGTTATTTGGAACGACCCAACCGCGGACGCCAACGCCGCAGCGGGGCGATGGGTGCGACTGCATCAGTGCGGCGGTTGCCTCGCGTCAACGCGATCTCGCGCAAACGCTGTTGCGAGTCGAACATGTTGGCGTGGATGAAATGCGTCCAGTGACCCGTGGCGTCGAGCTCCCACGCCGACGCGTCGTCGTCGAAGTTCGACTCGACGACCGCGTGCAGCCGCTCTTGGGCGACCGTGTCTTCCACCGGCATCACCACTTCGATGCGGCGGTCGAGGTTGCGCGGCATCACGTCGGCCGAACCGATGAAGTAGCGCGCCGGCGTCGTCTTGCCGCCGAAAACCCACAGCCGCGAGTGCTCGAGGTAGCGCCCGACTATCGAGCGCACGCGAATGTTCTCGCTGAGGCCGGGCACGCCGGGTCGCAGGCAGCAGATGCTGCGAATGAGCAGGTCGACCTTCACGCCCGCGTTCGACGCTTCGTACAGCGCGTCGATTACCGCGGTGTCGACGAGGCCGTTCATCTTCAACACGATGCGACCGCCCTCACCCAGCGCCGTCTGCTCATTGATCAACGCGATGAGCCGATCGCGCAGGCCGTGGGGAGCCACGATCAGTTTCCGGTAGGACGTGTGGCGGCTGTAGCCGGTGAGGTAGTTGAACAGGTCGTTGAGATCGGCGCCGAACGCGGGGTTCGAACTCATCACGCCGATGTCTTCGTAAAGCCGCGCCGTCCTGGGGTTGTAGTTGCCGGTGCCGATGTGCCAGTAACGGCGGATCTGGCCAGTCTCTTGGCGCACCACCAGCGCCGTTTTTGAGTGCGTCTTCAACCCGATCAACCCGTACACCACGTGCACGCCCGCCTCCTCCAGCGCACGGGCCCACTGGATGTTGGCCTGTTCGTCAAAACGTGCCTTGAGTTCAACGAGCGCGACGACCTCTTTGCCACGTTCGGCCGCCGCGATGAGCGACGAGATGATCGGAGAGTCGCCCGACGTGCGGTACAGGGTCTGCTTGATCGCCAACACCCGCGGGTCGAGCGCGGCTTGGCGGATGAACTCTTCAACCGAACTGGCGAAGCTGTCGTACGGGTGATGCACGAGTACGTCGCGGTCGCGCAGCACCGAGAAGAAGTTGGTCGGTTCGTCGTCCGAGCGCATCAGGCGCGACTGGGTGACAGGCGGCCACGGTTCGTCGCGCAAATCGGGCCGGTCGATCTCGGCCAATTCGAACAGGCGGCTCAAGTCGAGCGGTCCCGGGATGCGGTAGACGTCGCTGTCTTCGAGCTCGAGCTCGCGCATGAGCAACGAAAGAAGGTCGTCGGGCATCTCGACGTCGACGTGCAACGACACCGCGCTGCCGAAGCGGCGACGGCGCAGCTCGACCTCGATCGCGGCGAGCAGGTCGTCGGCCTCTTCTTCCTCGAGGGCGAGGTCGGCGTTGCGGACCACACGGAACAGGTGATGGGCCTCGATGATCATCCCCGGGAACATCTCGTCGAGGTTCGCGGCGATGATCTGCTCAAGCGCCACGTAGCGCCGCCCGTCTTCTAACGCGAAGAAGCGCGGCAACACGGACGGCACCTTGATGCGGGCGAAGCGTGTCTCGGTGTCGTTCGGCTCTCGCACCGCGACGGCAAGGTTGAGCGACAGATTCGAGATGTACGGGAAGGGATGGCCGGGGTCGACTGCGAGCGGCGTGAGGACGGGGAACACCTGGTCCTCGAAAACGATCGCCAACTTCCGGCAGTCGCTTTCGCTCAGCGAGTCGTATTCGCAGAACTCGATGCCGGCGTGGGCCAGCGCTGGCATCACGTCGTGGGTGAAGCAGCGGGCGTGGTCGAGGAAGAGGCGCCCCGCTACCTCCGCGATGGCCTGTAGCTGCTGGCGAGGGTCCATGCCATCGGCCGATCGGGCGACGACGCCCGCGGCGACCTGGTCTTTGAGGCCGGCGACGCGGACTTGGAAGAACTCGTCGATATTCTGGCCGAAGATTGCCAGGAACTTGACTCGCTCCAGCACGGGAAGATTGGCATCGCCCGCTAGTCGCAGCACGCGCGAGTTGAACTCCAACCAGGAGAGTTCTCGGTTGAGATAGCGCTGCTCTGGGTCGATTCCGTCCACCAGGCGCAGGTCAGTAGCCCTCTGTGCCATAACGGCCCACCCTAGATATTCCGCCGGTGAACGGGAGATGAACAGTTCATCAGAATCGAGCCGACCATCCAGAGCGACGACCAGGATGGCTACGGCACACGGCATTGTCCGCTGAGAGCTGCTGCCTTCCGGCCCTGACTCGGTTCACGGGGATGCTGTTGCGCAGGTCCCGGCCGTCGCACTGCAT
>JACCXE010000129.1 GCA_013697265.1 Actinomycetota bacterium
TTCCACTTCGCTTCGGCGCCTTCGATGCCGGCCAGTTCCATCTTCCAGCCCTGGGGCATGAACACGCCGAACGTGATGGGAAAGGTCATGCGGCGACGCTACTCAGTGTCTCCGGCAACGCACCGACAGCGGCGCTCGGTTGTCCATCGACGGAGGGGCCACCTTCCCCACTCGGCACTAATGATTCAAATTCTGAGCCTGGGCGACGCGTGTTTATGGCGCAGCGGTCGTGGTGGTGGTGTTTCTGCCGCCTCCGCCGAAGATCGAGCCGCGCGTCGTCGATGTCGTCGTCTGTTCTTCGGGAATCGTCGTTGGCTCTTCGTAGTACTCCGACGTCGAGGTGCCGTCGTCGGTGCCGCCCGAGCCGCCGCCGTTGTCGCTGCCGCCGTTCCTGGCCGTGGCCGAGCCGGTAAGCAGCGCGTCGTCGCGCACGTCGGCCCACATTGCGTACGAGGCGTCCGTCGCGTAGACCACGGACTGGCCGCCCGCGGCCGAGCCGGTTTTGCCCGGCATCACGACGTTGTTGAGCCGCTCGGGATTGCTGCGGCGGGCCAGCGCGGCGAGCGGATCGAGTTCTGAGGCGGACACGTCGATCTCGGCGTAGTCCGCGAGCACGCCCAGCCATCGGTGGAGGCCGTCGTCGTCGCCGACCTCAGAGCGCATCTTTCCGAGCGCAGCAAGCATGAGCGACCCCTGATTGAGCGAGCGACTGAAGTCGCCGTAGGGCACGTCGTGACGGTCGCGGCAAAACGCCAACGCCTGCTCACCATTGAAGTGGTGGTAGCCCTGCTCGAAGTGGGCGCCTGAGAAATCGTCGTCCATGGCTCGCGGCACGTAGACGTCGACGCCGCCCAACTTGTCCACGATGCTGGCAAAGCCCTCGAAGGCGGTGAGCACGTAGTACTCGAGGGGCAGCCCGGTGAAGTTGCGCATCGTCTGCATCATCAACTGCGGGCCGCCCCGCAGCATCGCTTCGTTGATCTTGTGCGAGCCCTTGCCCGGCATCTCGACGTAGGTGTCGCGCGGGATGCCGATAACGGTGCCGGCCTTGGTTGCCGGATCGATGGCCACGACGTGCAACGAGTCGGTGCGGGTCTTGTGCAGGTTCTCGCCCGGCCGGGCGTCGGAGCCGACGATGAGGATGAATACCAGGCCGGTCTTGTTCGCGATGGTGCTGCGGAACGGGATGGCGGGGCCGTACTTCTGGCCGTTGGCGCTCAGCAAGGGAGTGCCTCCAGAGCGGCGCTTGGGGGCTGGAATCGTCGTTCCCCCAAGGTCGGGCAACGGAACGGTGACCGTCGGCTGCGTCAGCGGCTGGGTCGTCGATGACGCGTCGTACTTTCCGATCACGACCGACTTGTGCTCGGGTTTGGTAACCACAACACCGGCCGCGATCATGCTGGCGGCGGCGAGCACAACCCCGATGTACGCCATGCGACCCCGCAGCAGGGACTGCCGCGCGAAGTGACGACTCATCCGCAGTGAACCTAGTGTCGGAGCATGGCTCGGGTAGTGGCACCCCTTCCCGAAGGGGAGGAAAAAGTGCAGGCCGTCGGCGCCATGTTCGACGCCATCGCTCCTCGCTACGACCTACTCAACCGCCTCCTCACCTTTCGCCTCGACGTCGGCTGGCGCCGCAAGACACTTGACTCCATGGGTCTCGACTCCGGCGCGTCGGTGCTCGACATTGCCGCGGGCACCGGGGATCTATGCCGCGAAATGGAACATCGGGGAATGAAGCCTGTAGCGCTAGATCTGTCGGCGGGCATGCTGGCCAACGCCCGTACCGACGCGCCCTTGGTGCAAGCAGATGCCCGGTTCCTCGCCGTAGCGACTGCGTCGATGGACGGGGTCACCTGCGGCTTCGCGCTGCGCAACCTCGTGGACCTCGACGCGTGTCTCGTAGAGATGGCGCGGGTGCTGCGACCCGGTGGGTCACTCGCACTCCTCGAGGTTGCCGCGCCGAGCAATCCGATCCTCGCCTTCGGTCATCGCATCTACTTCGGCAAGGTCGTGCCCTTCATCGGCGGCCTCATCTCCGACGCGTCGGCTTACCAGTACCTCCCCCGCTCCGTCGCCTATTTGCCCACCACGGCCGAACTCCTGGCCATGATCGAGCGCTCTGGGTTCGTGAACGCGCAGCGCCGTGCCCTCACCGGCGGCATCGCGCAACTCATCACGGCCCGCCGAGCAGGGTAGTGGACGTCACCAAGCTGCTCGGCGGCCTGCGCGACGACGACTTCGTTGTTCTCGGTGGACGCGACGGCGGCTTCGTCGGCCGTGGCGTGCGGGCCCGCATCGACGTGCCCGCCGGCATCGGCGGCCCCAGCATCGCCGAGATCGTCGGCAACGAACTCGCGTCGCTGGGCCAGGCCGCGGTCGCGATCGGCGCACTCCCGTTCAACCGCGTGCTCGGCACGTCCCTCGTCGTACCCGACGAGCTTTGGTTCGTCGTTGACGGCGTAGGCCCGGCCGGGGCCGATATCGATCCCCCGCTTGGGCCCGATGCGTTCTCGCTCACGCCGTCGCTGTCGCACGCGGACTGGTGCAACCTCGTGGCCGACGCGACCGCGGCAATCGAGAACGGCGAGTTCGAAAAGGTCGTGTTGGCCCGCGCCGTTGAAGTGTCGGCTAATCGTCCGATCGTGGTTGCCGACGTCGTGCGTCGCCTCCACACCCTCTACCCGTCGTGCACCACGTATTCGATCGACGGCTTCGTCGGCGCGTCGCCCGAGTTGCTGATCAGCCGCCACGGAAACGAGGTTGTGTCGTATCCACTGGCGGGCACCACCGCCCGCGGCGGCGACCCCGACGCAGACGCCGCGGCCGCGGCCGCGCTGCTCGCGTCGGACAAGGACCGGGCCGAACACCGACTGACCGTCGACGGCGTGGCCGCGGCGCTGGCGCCGTGGTGCGAATCGATCAACGTGCCCGACCGCCCCGGTGTCGTCGCCCTGCGCAACGTCATCCATCTCGGCACGCGTATCACAGGCACCCTCGGAGCTAGTGCTCCCGCGTCGGTGCTCGACCTCGTGGCCGCGCTGCACCCCACCGCCGCGGTCGGCGGCCAGCCGAGTAAGCAGGCGCTGAGTTGGCTGGCCAACCACGAGGGGCTTGACCGCGGTCGCTACGCCGGCCCCGTCGGTTGGGTGAACGCGTCCGGCGATGGCGAGTGGTGGGTCGGCATCCGCAGCGCGGAGATTGACGACACCCGCGCGGTGCTGCGGGCCGGCTGCGGCATCGTCACGGGGTCCGAGCCCATGGCTGAGCTCGCGGAGAGCCAGCTGAAGCTCCAGGCCCTTCTCGCGGCGCTCGTGCGGCCTTAGCTCCGGACGGGTCCGTCGTACGCGTTCTGCGCCACCAAAGTTCCCTGATCTGGCGGCGACCTCAACTGGTGAGCGCGACAAGCTCGTCGAATACTTCGGCCGCAGTCTTCCATCCGTGGATCTCGCGGGGCCGTCCGTTGATCTTGCGGGCGTAGGTATCGAGGTCTTCTTGGGTGTGG
>JACCXE010000216.1 GCA_013697265.1 Actinomycetota bacterium
GGTTGCTGAAGGCGGGCCTGGTGCGCGCGGGCCACGTAGACGAAGGCCGGGGCGCCCGGGCCGCCGTTCAGGTACTTATACGTGCAGCCCACCGCGAGGCGCACGCCCCACGCGTCGAGGTCGAGCGGCACCACGCCCACAGCGTGGCTCAGGTCCCACACGATCTCGGCTCCGGCCGCGTGGACGCGCTCGGTCACCGTCGCCACGTCGAACAACTCGCCGCTGCGGTAGTTCACCGCCGACAACACCGCGACGGCGGTGGACGGTCCGCACGCGGCAACCACTTCATCCGCGCTCTGCGCCATCACGTAGGTCAACTCGCGCTGCGACGCGATGCTTTGCAGCATGTAACGGTCGGTCGGGAACTCGTCGGCGGCCACGATCAGTTGGTGACGCGAGGCGTCGCACCCGTCGATCGTCGCGTTCACCGCCTTGAACAGGTTGACCGACGTCGAGTCGCACACCACCACTTGACCGGCGCCGGCCCCGAGGCAGGCCGCGCCCAGGCGGTCGCCCACCTGCAACGGCAAGTCGACCCAGCGTTGCCACCCGCCGGTCAGATCGTTGGCCCATTCGGCGACGAGTGCTTCAAGCCGACCGACGGCTGCGACCGGTGGCGGCCCGAGCGAGTTGCCGTCCGCATAGATCGCCGGTGATGCAGACGAGATGAACTCGCCCCGAAACGACGCGAGCGCATCGGCTTGGTCGAGTGCTACCGCGTCGTCACGTTGCGGCATCGACCGCCGCGGTAACCGCGGACCACACCTGCGAGCCGACATCGAGAATCGAAAAGTGATCGCCAACGACGCGTTGCAGCGTGACGTCGTCGCCCGCGGCCGACGCCGTGCGCAGGTACGAGTCGCTCAGAGACTGCGGCACTACACCGTCGTCCTCCGGCGCGACCAACACCGTTTTGATTCCCAACGGCACGCGCCGAACCGGGTCGGCGGCCACGAGTTCGGCGAGCTTGCCCGGCCCACCCAGGAAGTCGTCTACCGCGCCGTTGCCCGCGTTGATGTGCTGCGCCCTTCCCAGGTCATTGCAGCCGGCGACGCTGATGACGACCTTGGGGCGCGGCACGACTTCCTTCGACGCCCACAAGGCGAGGTGCCCGCCCGCCGAATGACCGATCACCGCGGTGAGCGGACCGCGGGCGTCGGTTAACGCCTGCAACCCGCCGACGACGTCGGTGCACGTGCCGGGCCAACCGCCCCCAGCCTCGCCCACCCGCCGATACGCCAGGTTGCCGGCGACGTAACCGTCGGAGGCGAACATCGCGCAGTGTTCGTCCAGGCCTTCCCGGCCGTACATCGCGCGCCAGAACCCGCCGTGAACCAGTGCGACGACGCCGCGGGGCACCCCGTCGGGGACGTAGAGATCGAGGAGCTGGTTGTGATCCGTCCCCCATCGGATCTGCGCCGGCTTGTTCCGGCGCCACAAGCTCAACCCGTGACCTGCAGTTCGGCCAGGCCGCGCAGGGTCATGTTCGGCCGGTACACCAGTTCGTCGTTGACGCGTGCGAGGTTCGGAAACTTCTTGAGCAGCGCCGGGAACGCCTCTTGGCCTTCCATGCGGGCCAGCATCGCGCCGAGACAGAAGTGGATGCCGTTGCTGAATGCGAGATGGTTGTTCGGTGTACGCGTGAGGTTGAGCTGATCAGGATTTTCGAATGCGGCCGGATCACGATTAGCGCCGGCCAGCATCACCAAGGCCTGACGACCCTTCTCAAGCGTGACGCCGTGAACGTCGACGTCGACTTTGGCCGTGCGCGCCGTGAACTGCACCGGCGAGTCGTAACGGAGGAACTCGTCGACCGCGGTGCGGGCCAAACCATCGGGATCGGCCACGAACTGGTCGCGGGCCACCGGGTCTTCGCACAGCGCGAGCGCGCCATTGCCAATGAGGTTCGACGTCGTCTCGTGTCCGGCGATGAGCAGCAGGATCAGGTTGATGAGCAACTCGTCGTGGGTAAGCCGGTCGCCCTCTTCCTCGGCCGCGATGAGCGCGCTCAGCACGTCATCGCGAGGCGAGCCCCGACGTTCTTCGATGAGCCCGTTGAAGTAGCCGACGAACTCCATCGCCGCGAGCATCGCCGCGTTGTAGTCGCTCTCGACCATGTTGGTGTCGGGGTCGATCATCCGAGCCAGCGGGGTCGACCAACTCGCGAATTTCTCATGGTCGGACACGGGCACGCCGAGGAGTTCGGCGATCACCACGACCGGCAGCGGCCGGGCCAATGCATCCATTACTTCGCACTCGTCGCCCGGTCCGTATTCGGCGAGCAGGTCGGTGGCCAGCGCGCGCACCCGGGGCCGCCAGCCTTCGATCGCGCTCGGGCTGAACGCGTGCTGGGCCAGGCGGCGCAAACGCGAGTGGTCGGGCGGGTCGCTGAACAGCATCACCTTGCCGCTGAGAAACACGCCGCCGATGCTCTGCGGGCTCAGCTCTTCGGCCCTGATCAGGTTGGAGGGGTCGGAACTGAACCGCTCGGCGTCGCGCAGTATCGCCACGCAGTCGGCATGGCGCGACACGAACACTTCGCCGAAGAGCGGCCCGGCCCACACCGGCGCCTCCTCCCGCATCTGTTTGTAGACGGGGTACGGGTCCTTGGTGTTCGCCGGATTGAACGGGTTGTAGACCGTCATCCGCGGCCCCGTTCGATTCGTACGATTGCGAACGTGCCGACGGCGAGGCCGATCGAGATGATCGCCAAGCCGATGTGCACGGCCCGGAAGCCGATCGAGCGATCGCTGTCAGCGATCATGTTCTTGATCAGCACCGCCCAAACAAACACCGTCCACCCAGCTGCCACTCGAAGGAACGTGGCGTTACGTAGTTGCATGGCCGCAGGCTAAAACACCGCGCATGATCACGATCAGCGAAGCCGACTTCGACGCCGAGCTGATGAACGGGCGAAAATTTCTGAAATTGGGTCTTGCCGAACGCCTGTTCGGGTGGTTGAGTCATATTTGTG
>JACCXE010000148.1 GCA_013697265.1 Actinomycetota bacterium
CTCCCGACCCCCTGCTCCCAAAGCAGGTGCGCTACCGAGCTGCGCCACGTCCCGTAAGGATCGAAGCGTACTGGCATGCTGGCGGGGTGACCTGTTCGGACCGGTCGATCCAGCTTTCGTGTGGCCCACGTTGACGTGGTGAGCGCGACCCTGAGCCAGTTGGTCGACGAGATCGTCGCCACCGCGATAAAACGCCACGCCAAGGTCGTCGGCGTGACAGGCGCGATCGCAGCGGGCAAGTCGTACCTCGCGGGGCGCGTCGCGCAGAGCCTCGGTTGGCCGACCGTGTCGACCGACGGATTCATACGCGCCGACGCCGGTGCGCGCAAGGGCTACGCCGACTCATACGACGCGGCCGCCTTGCAAGCATTTGTCGAAGGCATCCGCAGCGACGGCCACGCCACCGCGCCGCGCTACTCGCACCTGCACTACGACGTGGTCGGCTACGACGAGATCGACAGCACCACGGTCGTGATCGACGGTTTGCACCTCGGTCACCCCGCCTTGGGCATTCGCGATCGCATCGACCTGCTCGTGCATCTCGACGCGCCGACAGACACGCTCAGCAACTGGTATCTCACTCGCTTCGAAGGCCTGCGGGCCGACGCTGCGAGCGAACCGACCGCGATGCTCTATCCCTACCGTGACCTCGACGCCGACACGATGAACGGCATGGCCATGCAGGTGTGGCGCGACCTCAACTCGGTGGTAATCGACGAAGAAGTGCGCCCGAACGAGCACAGCGCCGACATCGTGGTGCGCTTCGGCGACGAACACGCCATCGTCGCAGTCGAAACTCGTTAACCGCCGCTCACCAACAACTCGGCGCCTTCGGGCACGTCGAGGTCGTTTGCGGTTTCGATCCACCGATGGGGCAGCGCCACGGGGCGTGGGCCGTTCGTATGGCCTCGCTTGGCCCGTCGGGCGGCCTGGGGCAACGAGGCGGCTGGATCGAGCGCGTCGAGCATGGCGTCGAGTTCGTCGATCGACGACGCCAGCGCCATGCGCCGCCGCACCTCGCCGCCAACCGGATACCCGGTGAGGTACCAGCTGACGTGTTTGCGAAAGTCGCGCACCGCGTGGGCCTCGTCGCCGAAGTCTTCGACCAGAAGCCGCACATGCGTGCGCATGGCGTCGGCCACGAAACCGAGCAACGGCGAATCGGGCACGGGTTGACCGGTGAACGCGCAGTCGAGGTCGCGGAACAACCACGGCCGACCGAGACAGCCCCGGCCGACCACAACACCGGCGCACCCAGTCTCGGCAGCCATGCGCGGCCCGTCCGCGCCTTCCCAGATGTCGCCGTTGCCGAGCGCGGGCACGCCGGTGCCGTCGAGCAGTTCCACCAGAGCCGCGATGCGGGCCCAATCGGCCGATCCTGAATACAGCTGTTCGGCGGTACGCGCGTGCAACGCCACCGCGGCGACGCCTGCGTCGACCGCCGCCCGTGCCGCGCGCAAAAACGTCACGTGTTGGTCAGACACGCCGACGCGCATCTTCACGGTTACGGGCACGGTGCCGGCGGCGCGCACCGCGCCGCGCACGATGGCCTCGAAGAGGTTGTGATGGATGGGCAGCGCGGCGCCCCCGCCGAGCTTGGTCACCTTGGGTACGGGGCACCCGAAGTTGAGGTCGACGTGGTCGACGCCGACGTCGTCGACCAAATGACGCACTGCCGCCGTCATCACCACGGGGTCGACGCCGTAAAGCTGCACGCTGTGAATCGGCTCGCCTTCGGCGCGGGCCACCATGCGCTCGGTCTTTCGGTTGCGTTCGACCAGTGCGCGCGCCGTGACCATTTCGCTCACGTACAACGCGCCGCCGTAGGCGCGACACAAACGACGGAACGCGGTGTTGGTGACGCCGGCCATCGGCGCCAGCACCACCGGCGGCTCGAGCGAGAAGGCGCCGATTTTCAGTTCCACAGGTCCACCACCGACACGCCGACGTCGCGCAACATCGAACGGAACAGCGGCAACGAAATGCCGATCACCGCGCCGGGGTCGCCGTCGACGCCGTCGATAAACGGCGCGCTGACGCCGTCCAGCGTGAACGCGCCCGCGACTGCGAGCGGCTCGCCCGTGGCCACGTACGCGGCGATCTCATCGTCACTCGGCATCCCGAAGCGCACGACCGTCTCGCCCACGCCGACAGCGCGCGCGCCTGTGCGCACGTCGATCACGCAGTGCCCGGTTGTGAGCACGCCCGAACGTCCTCTCATGGACTTCCATCGCATTACCGCTTCTTCGGCGTCACGCGGTTTTCCGAGCGACGAATTGTCCAGTGCCAGCATGGAATCGCAGCCCACCACGATCGCGTCGACCGCGTCCGCCAGCGCAGCCACAGCGGTTGCTTTGCGGCCCGCGAGTTCCTGCACCATTGCTGACGTGGGCATTTCCTCCACGTCGTCCTCGTCGACGCCACTCACAACGACGTCAGGCGAGAACCCAGCCATCGTCAGCTGACGCAAGCGCGCGGGCGACGCGGAAGCCAGCACAAGTCGTCGAACGGGCACGCCGCATTCTCTCAGTGTCTTCGGTAGTTGAAGGCGCCGGTACACTGCTCCTCTCTTATGAAGGCTGTCGCAGAACCCCTCGAGGGCAACAAGGTCAAGCTGTCCGTCGAGGTCGACGAGGCGGAATTCGACGAGGCGCTCGACGCCGCGTTCCGTCGCTTGGCGCGGGAAGTGAAAATCGACGGCTTCCGGCCGGGCAAAGCGCCACGGCGCGTGCTCGAGGCCAAGCTCGGTGCCGGCGTCGCCCGCGAGGAAGCAATCCGTGAGGCGCTGCCCGAGTACTACGAGAACGCGTTGCGCGAAACCGACACCGACGCGATCGCGCAACCCGAGATCGACGTCACCTCCGGTGAGGCCGGTCCGTTGCAGTTCGACGCCGTGGTCGAGATCCGTCCGGTGATCACTGTGCCCGGTTACGACTCGCTCCGGGTCGTGGTGCCCAACCCCGAGCCCACTGAAGAAGAGATCACCCAACAGATCGATCGCTTGCGCAATCAGGGCGCCGAGTTGAACGACGTCGATCGCGACTGCCGCCCCGGCGACGCCGTGGTCATCGACATTCACGGCACCCAAAACGGCGAAGCGGTCGCCGGTCTCGACGCAACCGACCTCACCTACGAAGTCGGCAGCGGCTCGCTGGTCGACGGGCTCGACGAACCACTCGGCGGCTCCAAGGCGGGCGACGTCGTCACGTTCAACGCTGGAATCCCCGGCCGCGAGGGCGAGGTGGACTTCAACGTCTTGGTCAAGGCCGTCAAAGAAAAAAGGCTGCCTGAAGTCACCGACGAATGGGCGAGCGAAGTGTCCGAGTTCGACACCGTCAACGAACTCAAAGCCGACCTGGTCAATCGCATCGCGTCGGTCCGCAAGGCGAACGCGCAGATGACGTTGCGCTCGGGAACAGCCGAGGCGCTGGCCGGGTTGGTGGCCGACGACGCGCCTGCTGCCCTTGTCGACGCAGAAGTGTCACGGCGCATCGAAGACCTCGCTCATCGCCTGTCGCATCAGGGCGCCACGTTGCAGCAGTGGCTCGAAGCCACCGGGATGTCACCCGAAGATTTCATCGCCGGCCGCCGCCAAGACGCGGTGGGCACGGTGAAGGTCGACTTGGCCCTGCGCGCCGTCGTGATCGCTGAAGGCATCGAAACCTCCGACGACGACCTCGACGAAGAACTCGCCAAGATCGCCGAGGGCGCGGGGGAAAAGCCCGAAAAGCTGCGCAAACAGCTTGAGGCGA
>JACCXE010000158.1 GCA_013697265.1 Actinomycetota bacterium
CGCTGCGGGGGGTCCTCCCACAAGCGCGTGAGCGGCCGGTCGCTGATCGCTTCCACCGCGGGATGCACGATGAGGTCATAGGGCTCGGCCAGCGTGAGCTTGCGCTCGGACAGCCCGAAGGGATCGCCCCATCGAGCAACCAGGGGCCCTAAGCGGTAGGCGCCGCGTCGCCAAGCCGTGACTTCGTAGTTGTGGGTGACTTCGCCGCCGCTCTCAACGGTGCCAATCGGAACCCGCGACGACTCACCAAGCAGCGGAGGAACCTTCTCTTCGAGGATGATGTTGGAAAGCGACCGGTTGGCGTGCAGCGTCACTTCGACCTGCACGGTTTCTCCTTCACGCACTCGTGATCGAAGGTCGCTGCGCTCGCCGGTCAGCGGTAGCGGGCGACGCCCGACTGACCACATCAACACGAGCACGGCTACCGCCCCGTAAGAGAGCAGGTACATGGGCTTTCCGGCGATCCAGTAACCGATCAGCCACGCCACCACGGCGACGAGAGCGAGAATCAGGCCCGAGAGGGTGATACCGCTGGTTTCGGTCGCTGCAGTCAATGCGCGGCGAACGGGCGAACGCGCTTGTTCTGCGCGCGCCGACGCGCGGCGCGCAACGGCCCCACCTTTGATGGGACGGTCCGACGCGGGCATCGATCTACGCGACGTCCTTCACGCCCAACGGCGCGCGGGTTTTGGTGATGATCCGTTCCAACACGTCTTCGACGGTTTCGCCACGAAGCTGCGCGTCGGGCGTCAGCAAGATCCGATGCCCGAGTATCGGCCGCAGAAGTGCCTTCACGTCTTCCGGGAACACCCGTGTCCGCCCGTCGGCCGCCGCGAGCGCGCGCGACGCGCGTGCAAGGGCGATGCTGGCGCGCGGACTCGCCGACATAAGCAGAGCGCTTTCGGAACGCGTGGCGTTGACGATCTCGAGCAGATAAGTCTCCACCGGCTCGGTCATCTCCACCTCGGCGACAGCCGATCGCATCCACAGGATGTCCCCGGCGTTGCACACCGAGGTCGTGGTCTCCACTTCAAGTCCAACGAGGTTGCCTCGCACAACTTTGCGCTCGGCTTCGATATCGGGAAAGCCCATCGTCAACTTGAACAGGAATCGGTCGAGTTGGGCTTCGGGCAACGGGAACGTTCCGGCCTGCTCCACCGGGTTCTGGGTGGCGAGTACCACGAACGGCTTCGGCAGGGGATGCGTCACGCCGTCGATGGTTACGTTGCCTTCGGCCATCGACTCGAGCAGCGCCGACTGCGTTTTCGGCGTCGCTCGGTTGACCTCGTCCACCAGCAAGATATTGGTGAACACGGGACCCGGCTGAAAGCTGAACTTCATAGTCGACGTGTCGATCACTGAAGACCCGGTGATGTCGCCGGGCAGCATGTCGGGCGTGCATTGGATGCGATTCGTGCTTGCGTGCATCGACAGCGACAGGGCCCGAGCCAACATCGACTTGCCTACGCCGGGCACGTCCTCGAACAGTACGTGGCCGTTGGATGCGAGCGCAACGACGGCCAGCCGGACAACGTCGTCCTTACCGTGAATGACTTTGTTCACGTTGGCGGTGATGCGGTTGAACAGTTCTTGGAACCGATCGGTGTCGAGTCCGCCAGCGGCGGCGCTGCGGCGGGTCTTCGTTGTCTTTACAGGCATGACATTGGTCCTTTTAGGCGGAGACACGAGGTCCGGTTCTGGCGATGATGTCTTGGTTGGATCCGAGGTATGAGGCGATCACGCGTGGGTCGCTCAGCACCACATCGGGCTTGGCGCGCGTCACGATCGATCCGGTCTGGAGCGCAATCAGCTCGTCGCTCACGGCGGAGATCAGTGTCATGTCGTGCTCGATGATCAGAATCGAGCAGGCAGTCTCGGTCTTGATTCGTTGCAACAGCGGCCCGAGTTCTTCTGTTTCGCGTTGCGCGACGCCTGACGACGGCTCATCGAGGAGCAGCACCGTCGGGTCCGCGGCAAGAACGCAGGCAAGGTCGACGACGCGCCGGGTTCCAGTGGAGAGCTCGCGAACGAATTTGTCGCGGAAGCCGGTCAGGTTGAGCATCAGCAGCAAGCGCTCGGCCCGCTTCTTCAGCTGTGCTTCGGCTCGGGTGACGTTGGGGAGCCGCAGCGCGCCCATCACGCCGTTGCGCACAGAGAGTTGCCGGTCGAGCGCGACAAGCAACGTCTCTTCGACGGTCAGCGCACCAAACAGTCGCGCGTCTTGGAAGCTGCGGTGTAACCCGAGCGAAGCACGCTGGTCCGGGCCAAGGTCGGTTATGTCTTCGCCGAGCAGCGTCACGGTGCCAGCTGAGGGCGCCGCGTACCCAGAGATAAGGTCGAACAACGTCGTCTTGCCTGCGCCGTTCGGGCCGATCAGGCCGAGGATCTCTCCCTCTCGCAGTGTCAGGCTGACGTCGGTCACCGCAGCAACGCCACCGAAGGACTTCGACAGACCGGCGATTTCGAGGACCGGCGGTGCCGCCTGCGTGTCGTCCCGGCGCTTCTTCGCCGAGCCGGCGCCCGTCCCGGAGAGGAATACGGACCGCAGAATGTCGCCGCGGGCGAGGAGTTCTGCGGTCGGGCCGCTGAACCGGACTTCGCCCTTCTCCATGAACACGGCGCGTTGCGCCACGGTCAACGCGACGTTGACCGACTGCTCAACCAGGATGATCGTGGTGCCCGCGGCATGGAGCGCGCGGACGATTCCCAACAGTTCCTCCACGACCACCGGCGCGAGACCAAGCGATAACTCATCGATCATGAGCAAGCGCGGTTCGACAAGGAAGGCCTGGCCAAGGGCGAGCATTTGTTGTTGCCCACCGGACAGGTTGCCTGCAGCCTCACCGGATCGTTCCCGCAGGACCGGGAAGAACTCATAAACGCGTTCGATCTCGCTCGTCGCCCCGTCCTTGCGGGTCCAGGCCGCCAGAGCGAGGTTTTCGGCCACGGACAGGCTCGGGAATACGCCCTTGCCTCCCGGCACCGAAACGATGCCGCGCGTGACGTGGTCCTTGGCGGGGAGTTGTGTGATGTCCTCGCCGTCGTAAAGCACTGCGCCGTTGCTTGCAGCAGTGTCGCCTGCGATCGCGCGCAACAGCGTGGACTTGCCCGCTCCGTTGGTACCGAGCAGGGCCACGATTTCGCCCTGCTCGACCTCGAGGTCGACGCCGAACAGCACCTGCACGGGGCCGTAGGACACGTCGACGTCTTTGCAAATGAGCAGCTTTGCTTTACCGGCGAGACGCGCGGCACGGCTCTCTTGTTGGGCCAAGGCCGACGCGGCGGCGGCGCGAATGTCGTCGTCAACGGACTGGCCCGCAGAGGCGAGGATGAATGCGCCGATTGCAAAGATCGGAGCCAGAAGCATGATCCCGGCGCGAATGCCGTACGCATCTCCCAATGCCCCCGCGGCCGGCGCCACCAGGATGCCCGGGAGGATGAACACCGCGCCCGCCCCGAAAGCAAACGAGCGCGCCCGCGCCGGGACCACTAGCGAGATCACTGTGTTGATCGTCGGCGCAAAGAACGACAGGGCGAGCGCGGCGACCCAGCCGACGGCCACCGACAACCACAACCAGGGCGACACCGCCATGACGCCGTAGGCGACGGCCGGTACGAGCGCGATAACCCCGCCGAGGGTTATGACGCGACTGGGCCGACGGGCCATGACCCGGTTGCCGATGCTCCCGCCGATCAACACGCCAACGAGGTTGAAAACCTGCGACAGCGACAAGAGCGCGCCGCGTTCGAATCCGCCTAGGCCGAACTCATCTCGGTAGTAAACGGAGAGCAACGCGGAGATCCCGAGGTAGGACCCGACGAGGAAGGGCAACGCCGCCCACACCCGTCGTAGGGTCCGAACGCTCTTGGCCACGCGCCACGACTCGGCGAATGCGGGCGGCGCATCTTCGGTAAGGATTCCTTCGGCATCGGCGCCTGCGGCGCGCCGCTCCTGGGCCCCCCGCACCGGTTCAGGCACGCGCAAGGCAATGAACGCGGCGAGCGCGAACGCAGGGATGCCGAACACGATGAAGGGCAACTGCCAGAAGAACCACGCCGCCAACGTGCCCGCCACGACGGGGGCGAGAATCTGCGCGACCTCGTTGCCGAGACGGTGCACCGCGAAAACACCGGCACGGCGATCCGGGGGATAGGCGTCGGCGAGCACCGACGCTTGTGCGGGGTCAAGCGTCTTGCCGAGCCCGGAACCGAAGCGCGCGATACCGAAGGTGAGCAAGTTCGGGGCCAGGCCGGTGAACACGGAGAATCCGCCCCACACCGCGCCGCCCGCTGCGATGAGGCGCGTACGACGCAGCCGATCCGAGGCGAATCCGACGGGCACCGCGAGGAGGAGCACCAGCAACCCGAACGCCGAGGACAGGCCGAGCAGCGCAGTGAGACTCACACCGAAGTAATCCTGGATCTCGGGGAGAAGAACTCCGAAGGCAACCCGGTCGAACTCGTCGGCGAAGTTCATGGCGGCGAGCGCGATAAGCGTGGTAGCGGACGCGCCGCCGGTGACAACCGACGGTCGGTACTCGCCCAGGAGTCGACGAAGGGGCGCGAGTCGACTCATCAGTAGCGCCACACCTGCGACTTTTGACTGCGCCCCTGCGTCGCCACGGTGGACTCAAGTTCGTAGCGGCGTTCTACACCCACCGCGTCGTCGCTGCGCCCTGCGATTGCGACGCGCGCTTCGTCGCCCTCTTTGAGGCGGCCGGTGATCAGCGTCGGCACCAGGATGCGGTTGCGCATGGCGATACGGCGAAGCCACCCGTCGCGGAGATGAAACGCGAGCGCCCCCAGTCCGGATGGGAAGAACAACAGGATCCCAAGCACGCCCAACGACCCGGCGAGCAGTTGACCGCCTTCGTTGGCGATGATGATGTTGGTGGTGGCCAGATAGATCGCACCCACGAGCACCGCGTACACCGAACCCAACCCGCCGAGCACGGCCATGAGGAACATGTCGACGCTGCGGCTTGGCGCGAAACTCGCGGCCGACACTCCATTCTGGTGGTGGGCGTAAAGCACGCCGGCAAGGCCTGCGAGAAACCCAGACATCGCGAACGCAGTGAGGCGAACTCGTACGAGGTTGATGCTGAACGATTGCGCGGCGCGCTCGTTCTCGCGCATGGCAATGAGCAAGCGCCCCGTCCGACTCTGCCGAAGCCCGCCCGCCGCGAAGATCGCGAAGGCGAGAAAGATAAGGCACAGGTAATAGAACGGGCGTTCGCCGAGCGCGGTGTCGACCCACAAGAGTTTCGGCCGACGCACGACGTCGGGAAGCAACCAGTCAAAGTAACGGGGGTTGACAAGAAACGTCGAGGCGACAACTGCGAACGCCAGCGACGAGACGGCGAGAAACAGCCCCTGGATGCGAAGCGCCGGAAGCCCAACCAGAACCGCCACGGCTGCAGTTCCAAGCGAGCCGAGAAGCACTGCCAGGAGAAACGGCACCCCCGCCTCTCCGGTAAGCCAGCCGCCCAGCACGGCGCCAACGG
>JACCXE010000172.1 GCA_013697265.1 Actinomycetota bacterium
CCCTTCTTGGGGGTACCGGGCATGACTAGAGAATCGTTCGGTTGCCGCGCAGCGCCAGGCCACGCTCGTCGAGCTTGACGAGAACCTCGTCGAGGCTTTTCTGACCGAAGTTCGTGATGGCGAGCAGGTCGTCGGGTGTCTTTTGGATGAGTTCGCCGATCGTGTTCACCTGCGCCCGCTTGAGGCAGTTGCGGGGACGCTCGCTGAGGTCGAGGTCTTCGATCGGCAGGTCCATGTCGGGCGAGCCCGAACCGGCCACCGCGACGTCGCCCAGCTCAAGGCCCTGGGGCGCGTCGCTCATCTCGGCCACGAGGGTGACGAGCGAACGCAGGGTGTCGCCGGCCGACGCAAGCGCTTCACGCGGCGTGATCGAACCATCGGTCTCGATGTCGAGCACGAGGCGGTCGAAGTTCGTCGACTGCTCGACGCGGGTCGGCTCAACGGTGAATGCCACGCGGCGAACCGGGGCGAAGATCGAGTCGACCGGCAACACGCCGATCGTCGAGCTGCGCTTGTTCTTGTCTGCTGTGACGTAGCCACGACCGCGCTCGACGGTGACGTCGATGGCGAGGCGACCCTTGGCGTTGACCGATGCGATGTGCAGATCGGGATTGAGGATCTCAACACCGGTGATCTGCGACAGGTCGGCGGCGCTGACTTCGGCCGGGCCGCGCACGTCGAGGCGAAGCACGACAGGCTCGTCGACCTCCATGCGAAGTACGAGGTCTTTCAGGTTCAGGATGATGTCGGTGACGTCTTCCTTCACCCCGGTGAGGGTGGTGAACTCGTGGAGGGCGTCGTCAAAACGAACCTGGGTGACGGCGGCGCCGGGAATCGACGACAGCAGGGTGCGCCGCAGCGAGTTACCGAGCGTGTGACCGAAGCCAGGATCGAGCGGGCCGATAGCAAAGCGCTGCCGGTCGTTTTCTTCTTCGCCAACTGCTTCGACGGTGGGGCGCTGAATGATGAGCATGAGGGTGTCCTTCGGACGCTGTGTCGTTTAAAGCGGTTACTTGGAGTACAGCTCGACGATGAGCTGCTCTCGCACGGGCACATCGATGTGCTCGCGCTGGGGAAGATCACGAACCGTGATCTCAAAGCCTTCGGCGCCGGACTCAAGCCAGCCCGGCATCGTGCGGTCGAGCGTGTCCATGTTGTGGCGGATCACGATCATCGAGCGCGATTTTTCTTTGAGCGAGATGACGTCGCCCTTCTTGACGCGGTAACTCGGGATTGTGACTTTTTTGCCGTTGACCAGCACGTGGCCGTGGCGCACGAACTGACGCGACTGATTGCGACTCGCCGACCAACCGGTGCGGAAGGTGACGTTGTCGAGACGAAGCTCCAGCATGCGCAGCAGGTTCTCGCCGGTGATGCCGGGCGTGCGGTTCGCTTCCTTGTAGAGGTTGGCGAACTGCTTCTCGAGCACACCGTAAATACGACGAGCCTTCTGCTTCTCGCGCAACTGGCCGAGGTACTCGGAGCCCTGACGCATGCGATCGCGGCCGTGCTCACCCGGAGGGTAGGGACGGCGCTCGATCGGGCACTTCATGGTGTCGCACTTGCTGCCCTTGAGGAACAGCTTCATCTTCTCGCGCCGGCAGAGACGGCAAACGGGGCCTGTATAGCGAGCCATCGTTAAACCCTCCGACGCTTCTTGGGGCGACAACCGTTGTGCGGGATCGGGGTGACGTCTTTGATGCCGTTCACCTCAAGGCCGGTGTTCATGAGCGAACGAATGGCGGTTTCACGACCCGAACCCGGGCCCTTGACCATGACTTCGACGGTGCGCAGACCGTGCTCCATCGCCCGACGGGCGCACTGCTCGGCGGCGAGCTGCGCCGCGAACGGCGTGGACTTGCGCGAACCCTTGAAACCGACGTTGCCAGCCGAGGCCCAAGCCACAACATTGCCCTGGGCGTCGCTGATCGAAACGATCGTGTTGTTGAACGAGCTCTTGATGTGCACCACGCCATGCGTGATGTTCTTGCGTTCCTTCTTCCGCGGACGACGACCGCCC
Organism: Actinomycetota bacterium; assembly: GCA_013697265.1. Taxonomy (GTDB): domain Bacteria; phylum Actinomycetota; class Acidimicrobiia; order Acidimicrobiales; family JACCXE01; genus JACCXE01. Next base: position 2,021 of record JACCXE010000172.1, read on the forward strand.
GGCTTCGGCTTTGCCATTACTTACGAACCTTCTTCTTACCGGCGACGGTCTTCTTCGGGCCCTTACGGGTGCGGGCGTTGGTGTGGGTACGTTGGCCACGAACCGGCAGGCCGCGGCGGTGACGCAGGCCTTGGTAGCAACCGATCTCCATCTTGCGCTTGATGTCCTGCTGGACCTCGCGGCGCAGGTCGCCCTCGACCTTGAGGTTCGCGTCGATGTAGGCGCGGAGCTTGTTGACTTCTTCTTCGGTGAGATCACGCACCCGCGTATCGGGGTTCGTCTCGGTGGCCGCGCAGATCTCCTTGGCCTTGCTCGGACCGACGCCGAACACATAGGTGAGAGAAATGACGAGGCGCTTTTCGCGCGGAATGTCGACGCCAGCGACGCGGGCCATGGCCTAACCCTGCCGCTGCTTGTGACGAGGGTTTTCACAGATGACCTGCACGCGGCCATGGCGGCGGATCACCTTGCACTTCTCGCACATTGTCTTGACGCTGGGACGAACCTTCATACTTGCCTTGTCTTTACCGGTAACGGAACACGATGCGACCCCGGGTGAGGTCATACGGCGTGATTTCAACCTGAACACGATCGCCAGGGAGGATCCGGATGCGATGCATACGCATCTTTCCGGAGCTGTGCGCCAGCACGTGATGGCCGTTCTCGAGCTCTACCTTGAACACCGCGTTCGGTAGTGGCTCAACAACGGTTCCCTCGAGCGTGATGCCCTCTTCCTTGGCTTTACTTGGCAGGTCGAACTCCTTAGAAAACTTCCGAGATTGCTGGCCCGTCGTCGTGCCTAGAGGCGCGCAGGACCGGCCGAATATCGTAGCGGTTGGCCCGTATGCACGGCAAATAGCCCGATCCTCGGGCATGGCGCTGTGTCTTTGGCCGGCCCGCCAAGGCGACCCGGCGTATCAGCCTGAATGCAACGTGGCGCGGATGAAGTATTCCACGGCTCCGGCGTTTCCGCGCAACGGCGACTCAACCGTGTTCTCGAGGGTCCAACCCGCCGCAATCACCGCCGATTCGGCCGTTCTGACCGCTTCGGCCAGGTCGTCGGCGCGTGTCGGCAAAACGGCTGCGTGCAGCTCGAACATGGGCTTGACCAGGGCAAACATCGTGGCGGCCGGGGCAAATGCAACCGCAACCGTCACCCCGGGCACGATGGCGCGCAGCGGGGAGTACGACACGTCGATTGTGACCACGTCGATCGGATCCGGGATCAATTCGACGCTTAGGTCAGCCGCGTTGGTGTTTTCGAGGTTGACCACCCGTTCGTCCTGGCGTAGCGATCCCATCAATTGGCCGTGGCCGGCGTCGACGGCGAATACCTTGACCGCGCCCCGGCGCAACATTTCAGTGGTGAAGCCACCGGTCGACGCGCCGACATCGAGTGCGACCTTCAAGGAGAACTCGTAACCGCCGAGCGCGTCGAGGCCGGCGGCGAGTTTTGCTTCCCCCTTCAGGCCTTTCAAGGGTTTCACCACGATGCGCGCGTCTTCGCGGACCTGTGACTTCGGATTGGTAACGACGGCGCCATCCACCTGCACCTCGCCCGCGGCAATCGCGGCCTCGGGGTCGTCGATGTCGGGCCGCTGCTTGGCGAGGACGGCCACAAGCGCCCGGCGAGTCACGGTCGGAGTGTCTCATAGAGTCATTGCGTGCCTGACGACGCAGACAAGGTCCCGACCGTGAATCGTGACGCCGACAAGATCCGTCGTGATGTCGACAAGGCCGGCGGCCCTGGTAGTGGCGGCGGCGGCACCGTGTTCACCGAACCGGTGCTCGTCGTGAGCCAGAAGGCGAAGATCATCGAGATCAACAACGAGTACGCGATCTTCGATCAGAGTGGGAAGCAGATCGGGGCGGTGCGTCAGGTGGGTCAGTCCAAGGCGCGCAAGGTGCTCCGCGTGCTCACCTCGGTCGACCAGTTCTTGACCACCAAGCTCGAAGTGGTCGACATACAGGGCAAGGTGCTGCTCGCGCTCACCCGCCCGGCCAAGATCATGAAGTCCAAGGTCGTAGTGTCCGACGGCGCGGGCAAGGAGATCGGCGTCATAACGCAGCGAAACATGATCGGCAAGATCAGGTTCTCCCTGGACGTCGGCGGTCAGTCCCTCGGCTCGATCAACGCCGAGAACTGGCGGGCCTGGAACTTCAATATCCAAGACGCCAACGGCACCGAGATCGCCCGCATCAAGAAAACGTTCGAAGGCCTGGCCAAGACGATGTTCACGACGGCCGACAACTACGTCGTGTCGATCCCGGGACAGATCCACGACCCGCTGCGCAGCCTCGTGGTTGCGGCGGCGCTCTCAGTCGACACCGCACTGAAGCAAGACAGCCGCGGGCTCAGCTAGCGCGATGCGAGCCGCGCTGGGCCGACATCCGGTTCTCGCCGCGGTGCTTGGGACCGCGCTCGTCGGCTTCGGAGCATTCGGGCTCGCTACTGGGTCCGAACTCACCGTCTCCTACCTGCTCATCGTCGGCGTCGGCGCCATCGGCGTGGGCGTCGCCGATGCCCGGGTGTCGTTCACCACGCTCGCGTTATGCGGGCTGGCGTCGTGGGGTGTGGGCCACCTGGCGGGCGGCATCATCAAACTCGACGGCGACCGCATCCTCTACAACGCGCTATTGCCGGGACGGATTCACTTCGACAACGTGGTGCACTTCGTCGGATTCGGCTCCGCCGGCCTCGCAGCGTGGGAAGCGCTGCGTCGGCACGTGACTGACACGTTGAGCCCGCGCGGCATCTGGTTCACGGTGTGGCTCTTCGCCATGGGCGTTGGCGCCTTCAACGAGGTCATCGAGTTCGCAATCACCCACATCGTGGAAGAAACCCAGATCGGCGGCTTCGAGAACACCGGGCGCGACCTCGTGGCCAACATGCTCGGTGGCGCGGCTGCGGGCGTTATCGCAGCCCGCCGGAGGGTCTCGACTTAGGCGAGTTGTGTCTGGGCGACGTGGTCGTCGACGGGCAGGTCACCGTCGACTACGGCGAAAACTTCGGAGCTCAGCAGTTCGACGTCGCCGATGATGGTCGCGGCGAACGCAGTGTCGGCTGCGTCGCGGCCCGTTGCGATGCGCACGAGCGACGAGCGAGGCGCCATACGAGTGGCGTCGATCACGTCCCAGCGTTCGTTACGCCAAACCTCGGCGACAGCGTGGAAATCCATCGGAGCGACGCCCGGGGCGTAGACCGACACCAAGCGAGCCGGAATGAAAAGTGCCCGGCACATCGCGATGGTGAGGTGGGCGAAGTCGCGGCACACGCCGCGTCCGGCGAGCAACGTGTCGACGGCGGTATCGGTCGGCCCGCTGACGAACAGGTCATAGGCGGTGCGCTCGAACACCCACGAGGCCACGCGGTCGGCGAGGTCGGGGGCGTCGAGAAAGTCGGTTAGTTCGCGGGTCGCAAACTCCGCCATGGCGTCGGACGGGCAGTACCGACTCTGGCGCCGCGCGATCAACACGGCTTCATCGAAACGAGTCATCGTTTGCCCGGCCACGACGAGTGGCGCGGTCGACGCGGTGTAGTTGACCGTGACCGGCCCGGGCCCACCCTCGATGATGTGGGTGCGGCCGCCGTTGCTGGCGGTCAACACCACCGGCGGTTCGGCACCGACGACGGAGAGTTCCTCGTTGAGCACGGTCGGTGGGGCGACCTGGAGGGCCAGCACGCTGGGCTCGAGAAACTCGAATGCGAGTGCGCACCCGATGTCGCGACGCGGCGCGTCCACCTAGGGGATCGTGTAGATCTCGGGGCCGTTGTCAGTGATCGCGATCGTGTGCTCTACATGCACCGATAGCGACCCGTCGGCCGTGACGACCGACCATCCGTCTTCCAAGAGGAATGTTTCGGGACGACCCATGTTGATCATCGGTTCGATCGCGAACACCATGCCGCTGCGCAGCTTCGGGCCTTTGCCTGGCGGCCCGTAGTTGGGAACCTGCGGCTCTTCGTGCATGGCGGTGCCGATGGCGTGGCCGACGTACTCGCGCACCACGGAGTAGCCGCCGGCTTCGGCGATTGTCTGCACGGCATGGCCGATGTCGGTAAGGCGGTTGCCGTCAACCATCTGTTGGATGCCCGCAACGAGCGACGCCTCGGTGACTTCGATGATCTTGCGGGCCTCGGGGCTGATGTCGCCCACGCCCGCCGTGTACGCGGCGTCGCCGTGGTAGCCCTCGATGATGGCGCCGCAGTCGATCGAGATGATGTCGCCATCTTGTAGCACCACCGTCTCGGACGGGATGCCGTGCACGATCATGTCGTTGGGCGAAGTGCAGATCACCGCCGGGAAGCCGTGGTAGTTCAGGAAATTCGAGCGGGCGCCGCGCTTGTCCAGCACGTCGCGGGCGATGCGGTCGAGTTCCATCGTGGTGATGCCGGGGCGAATCGCCTCGCGGGTCTTGGCGTGCATCTCGGCCACGACGCGTCCGGCCTTGCGCATTTTCGCGAGCTCGTCTCTGTTGCGCCTCAACGTCGCACCGCCTTCGGCGGCGCCGTCGAGACCGCCGCAGCGTCAATGGTTCGCTCGCGGGACTCGCTCACTGCTGCACGCTGCCCTGTTCGCGGCGACGGTCGATCGCGGCGGTTAGCCGGTCGGCCACCGCGTCGGTCGAGCCCAAGCCGTCCACGGTTACAAGCATGCCGCGTTCGAAGTAGTAGTCGATCAGCGGGGCGGTCTCTTCTTCGTAAAGCTCGAGCCGGCGCCGGATCGCGTCGTCGGTGTCGTCGTCGCGCTGCACCACCTCGCCACCGCAGTTGTCGCAGGTCCAGTCGTATTTCGGTGGTTTGGACACGTGGTAGATCGCCCCGCACGTCGAGCACACCCGCCGACCGTTGAGCCGCGACAGCGCCTCGTCGGTGGTGATGTGCAGGTCGATCGCCATGTCAAGCCTGATCGGTTCGAGCAGCTTCTCGAGGCCGTCCGCCTGCGGCACCGACCGGGGAAACCCGTCGAGGATGAACCCGCGGCCGCGGGTGTCGGGGTGGTTCAGGCGCTCGCCGACGGCACCAAGCGTGACCTTGTCCGGCACCAACTCACCAGCGTCGAGGTAGCCCTTGACCAAGCGGCCGAACTCGGAGTCCGAGCGAACAGCGGCGCGGAAGATGTCGCCAGTCGACACGTGGGACACCACATAGTGACGGGCTAAGCGAACGCATTGCGTTCCCTTGCCCGCACCCTGTTTGCCCAGCAGCACAAGGCGAATGCCGGGAACCA
>JACCXE010000222.1 GCA_013697265.1 Actinomycetota bacterium
GCCGACGCCCATACGACACCACAGGAGGCGAGAACCGCGGCCAGCACCAACAAACGTTTGCGCAACACGACGCTCACCGGGCCGCTTCCAGTAAGGCTTGAACTTCTTCCGCATCCGCCGGTCGCACGTTGTTGCGCACGTTGTGATTCTGCGGCGCCATCTCGGCCACTGCGGCGATGTCGTCATCGCTGACGCCCGCCTCGTTCAAGCCCGACGGAAGACCGAGGCGCGTCCGAAGTCGATCCACGGCCCCGGCCGCGTCGTTCTCGTCGCCCAAAGCGTGGCCGATCTTGCGGATCGCGTCTGGTGCCGCCAGCTCGTTGAACGCCACCACCTTGCTCAACAGCACGGCGTTGGCCCGCCCGTGCGGAATGCCGCTACGCGCGCCGATCAGCTGCGCCAGGCCATGGTGAATCCCCATCGACCCATTCTGCAGACAACGACCGGCGAGCGCGGCACCGGCGAACATCGCGGTGCGAGCCTCGAGGTCACCACCGTCGGCAACGACAGCCTCGATCGACGACGCGATGCGACGAATCGCCTCGAGGCCGAGCGCTTCCGCCTCAGGTGTCCGCCGGGGTGAGTAGACGACTTCGACGCCGTGAGCCAGCGCGTTCATTGCCGTCTCGGCCGAGATGTCAGGCGGCATGTCGAGGGTGGCCCTCGGGTCGTAGATCGCGACCACCGGCGCTGTGGTTGGCCCGCCGGCGCCGGTCTTTTGACGCGTGGCCGGATCGGTCATCCCAAAGAAGGGTGTTAGCTCGGCCCCCGAATACGTCGTGGGCACCGACACGTGGGCCAGCACCGGCCGGTCGACGTGACTCGAGCCGGGCAGGCCTTCAGCTTGCTCGGCAAAGAAACAGATGGCCTTGGCCGTGTCTGCACACGACCCGCCCCCAAAACTGACCACGCCGTCAACCCGCTCGAGACGGGCCATACCGAGCGCATCTTGCACAGTGTCGGCGGGCACGTGGCTGTGCACGTCGTCGAAGATCGCGGCTACCGAACGGCCCAGGGCGCGGCGCAGCCCTTCGCCGCTGTCGCTCATCATTCGGCCTTGCGTGGTGACCAGCAGCACGCGGCGCAGTCCGATGTTCTTCAGCACTTCCGCGATGCGATCGATGGCGTCTACCCCAAACGCCAGCTGCTGCGCGTACCCGGTGTGGACCCAGGACGACGGTTCTGTCACACCGATCGTTCTAGTTGACGACGGTTTGCGCCGCGGCACCCAACTCGACGATGCGCCACGAATCGGTGCTCGGGTCGATCTCGATCGTGGTGCGCGAGCAGTTGTCGACCGGCTGGCAGGTGACGCGATCGTCGCCCCACGCCTTGCCGATGGCGACGTTGATCGCCACGAAATGCGTCACCACGACCGCACCATCGGGTAGGGCGCGCAGCGTGGCAAGCACGCGGTCGCGCCACTCTTCATAGGTCGGGCCCGCGGCGGCATAGGTGCCACTGAGAAAGCCGCGCAGCCAGCTGAGGCGCTCGTTGAGATCGGATGTGGGCGCGACGACCTCGCTGACTGCGGGCTCGACGATCGCCTCGGTGCCCCACCGCCGTTCCAGAGCGCGGGCGGTTTCGCGCGTGCGCCGGAGCGGGCTCGTATAGAGCGGACGGGCATCGCCTCCGATCGCGGCGGCCATGGCCTCGGCCTGGGCGCGGCCGGCGCCGTCGAGGGGCGGATCGGCGTCTTCCCACCCAGCCGCGGCCTTGCCGTGGCGAACCAGGGTGATTGCGGTCACGCGTCGATGCCGGCGAACAAGTCGTATTCGTGCACGCCCGCGGGCTCTCCCCGCAGAATGAACCACTCGGTGCCAAAGCCCAGGGAGAAGTCCTCGTCGGACATCTTCAAGAAGAAGGACTCGTCGGTGATCTGGCTCGCGTGCACCCGCATGGCCTGCTTCTTCAACTCGACAAAGTCGCGCACATCCACCGCCGTGGTGAGTTCCGACTCTTCCACTCCGAGCGGGAACTCGATCGTCGGTTGCGCGTGCGCCGCGTCGACCTCGACCAACTGGTCGACGCCGTCGACCTTTTCGACCGTGCGCATCGGAGCGCCGCCCTCGGCCATTCGGCGCATCCACGCGGTGCGGTTGACGGTGCCCTCGTAGACCTTTTTCGTTCCTGCGATCTCGGCCGCGCGCACCCCCACCTCCCAGACCTTGATGTGGTCGGGGTGGCCGTACACACCGTTTTCGTCGTAGATGGTTATCACGTCGACGTTTTCCGCTTGCAGGATCGCCGCCAGCTTCTGCGCCGCCTCCTCGACGTCGGCTTTCCAGAACGAACCGGGCGCGTCGTTCTCGGGCGTGCCCATCATTCCTGAGTCGTGGTAGCCGAGGATTTCTAAGCGCGAGACGCCCAACACCTTGGCCGACGCGCCTAGTTCGAGCTCGCGTCTGTCCCCCAGGCCCTCACCGTCGTCCAAGAAACCTTCTGCGACTTCACCGCACTCGCCCCGGGTAGCGGTTACCAGGATGACGCGATGTCCGTCGTGGGCGGCTTTGGCCATCACGCCCCCCGTGGCGATCGCCTCGTCGTCCGGGTGAGCGTGAAAGCACAGAAGGGTTGCCATGAGGGTCGCAGCGTATTCAACCGGCCGACTATTCCGCCCCGGTCCCCCTTGGGCCTCTGAATTTGAAAGAATGGTTCCATGCGCAGGACTGGGGTTGTGTTCTTTGCGGTTCTGGCCGTCGTGGCCGGGGCTTGTTCAAACGGTGGCGCCGACACGCAAAACGTGTCGGCGCTCGCACCGAAAGTGACGTCATCGACGAGTTCGACGAGTTCGACGAGTTCGACGACGGCGCCGCCGACGACGGACTCGACATCGGTGACCGTGGCAGCCAAGCAGATTCAGCGGGTCCGCACCCTGCCCGCGAGCGAAGGCAGCCCCCGCCCGGCCAAGGCGCCGAAGGCCGCCGCCTACCGCGGGCCCACACCGACGGGGCGCATCGCGATCCCTCGCCTTGGCCTCGACCACCTGACCTATGAAGGCATCGACCTGGCCACCATCGACCACGGCCCGTCGCACTGGCCGGGCACGGCGCTACCAGGCCAGGTCGGCAATACCGTTTTCCCCGGCCACCGCGTCACCCACAGCCGCCCGTTCTTCAACATCGACCTCATCGCGATCGGCGACACCGTGACCTTCGCGAATGACACGGGGCGTTTCACGTATCAAGTAACCGAGACGCTCGTGGTCGACGACAGCGACACGTGGATCGCGAACCCCACGGACACGCCGACCATGACGATCTTTGCTTGTCATCCCAAGGGTTCGGCCAAGCAGCGCTACGTGGTGAAGGGCGGCCTGATGAAGAGCGAACGCAACGCGGGGGCACCCAACGGCGGTTCGGGTGGCGGCGGCAGTTACGAAACCGCGCCGGATCCATCGGCTCCCGCCCCTAATGAAACGACGACCACAACCCAGCCCTCGGGCGGCGTAAAGTTCCCGCAAATCGGGCGGTAAGTAGCGGGCCTTCTTTCCCGGGCGGGCACCCGTTCGTTTCGTTATTTAACGGCGCCGGTCTCGCGAAGTTTCGCGATGTCGTCGGCGTTGAAGCCCGCCGATGCAAGCACCTGATCGGTGTGTTGACCGGCGTGCGCGGCGGGGCCTTGCACCGCAGAGGGTGTGCGGCTGAACCGGGGCGCCGCGTTGGGCTGCACCACGCCGGCAACTTCGGTGAACACGTTGCGGGCGACGTTGGCCGGATGCTCCGGCGCTTCCCACAGCGACAGCACGGGCGCGAAGCACACATCGGTGTGCTCCATCAGCGCACACCATTCGTCGCGTGTCTTTTGCTTGAAGCACTCCGCGACGCGCTCTTTGAACTCGGGCCAGCGCGATCGGTCCATCTGCGATTTGAGGTCGGCGTCGGCGTCGAGGCCGGACAGGCGCAGCAACTCGGCGTAGAACTGCGGCTCGATCGAGCCGATCGAGATGTACTCGCCGTCGGCGCACTCGTAGACGTCGTAAAAGTGCGCACCAGTGTCGAGCAAGTTGGTGCCCCGCTCAGGACCGTGGAACCCGATCGCCTTCATGCCGTGGAACATCGACGTGAGTAGCGCGGCGCCGTCGACCATGGCCGCGTCGACGACCTGGCCCTGGCCCGAGGCCTTCGACTCAAGCAACGCGCAGACCACGCCGAATGCGAGGAACATGGCGCCACCGCCGAAGTCGCCGACGAGATTGAGCGGCGGGACCGGCGGGCCGCCGGCGCGGCCGATCGGGTGCAGCGCTCCCGCGAGCGCGATGTAGTTAATGTCGTGGCCGGCTGCTTGCGCATAGGGGCCGTCTTGTCCCCACCCGGTCATGCGTCCGTAGACGAGCTTGGGGTTGCGGGCCAGACAAACGTCGGGGCCGAGGCCGAGGCGCTCGGTGACACCGGGGCGGAAGCCTTCGATCAACGCATCGGCGATTTCGACAAGGCGCAGCACGGCCTCCACTCCGTCGGGATTTTTTAGGTCGATGCCGATGGACTGGCGACCGCGGGCCAGCGGGTCCGACGGCGGGTTCGCAGGGTCGCCGCCCGTGACCGAACCGGCGCGGTCGATACGAATCACCTCGGCGCCCATGTCTGCCAGCAACATCGCGGCGAAGGGCCCGGGGCCGATGCCGGCCAGTTCGAGGATGCGTACGCCGGCGAGAGGACCTGATGCAGTCATGTCCCGCAAACTACCCTGCCGCCGTGACGATCTACGGGGTGCACACCGGCCTACAGCACACGACGATGGACGAGTTGCGCGGCTTGTGGCACCGCATCGAAGCGGCCGGATACGACTGGATCAGCGTGTGGGATCACTTCTACGCGGCCGACCTCACCGGCGACCCGACGTGTCTCGAAGCGGTAGCGGCGCACGCGGCGCTGGCGTCGGAAACGTCGCGCGTCACCGTGGGCTGTCTCGTGTATTGCGCCGGCTACCGCCACCCCGCGGTACTGGCCAAGACCATCACCACGATCGACCACATCTCGAACGGCCGCGCCGCGATGGGCATCGGCGCCGGATGGAGCCAAGTCGAATACGACGCATACGGAATTCCGTTCCCGTCGGCCAGAGTGCGCCTCGAAATGATGGACGAGGCCGCCGCCTGCCTGAAGGGCCTTTTGCGCGACGACAAGACCACGTTCGCCGGCGAACACTTCCAACTGGCCGACGCCCAGAACGTGCCCCGACCGATCAACTCGAACCTGCCGCTGTGGATCGGCGGTGGCGGCGAGAAGCGCACGCTACGCACCGTGGCCAAATACGCCGACGGTTGGAACGTGCCGTTCATCTCGCCCGAGCAGTTCACGGCCAAGCGCGCCGTGCTCGCGCAACATTGTGAAGGTGTCGGCCGCGATCCAGCCGAAATCACGTGCGCAGCAAACGTGGGTTTTTCCAACAACGAAGAAGACTTCGAAAAGCAATTCGGCCACCTGCGCATGGGCGTGCGGCCCGGCGTGATGATCGGTTCGGATCAAGAGGTCGTCGACAAGCTCGGCGCCTACATCTCCGCCGGCGCCGACCAGATCAACATTGCCGTGCGCGCCCCGTGGAACCCGGAAGCCCTAGAGCGATTCGCCTCGCTCGTCGGAATCTCCTGAGTGGCCGACACCGAAGTCGACCCGCTCACGGGTAGGCGCGTCACGATCGTCGGTAACCGTCAGGCCCGCCCCAACCTGCCCGCCGACGACCACTGCCCGTTCTGCCCCGGAGGCCTCGAGGCCCCCGAGCCCTACGAGACGCGCTGGTTCGAGAACCGTTGGCCGCCGCTGCCCGACGGGCGCGCCCAGGTGCTGCTGTACTCAGCCGACCACGACGCCTCGATGGCCACGCTGGCGCCCACCCAGGCGCGCGCGGTGGTCGATCTGTGGGCTGATCGCACCGAAGCACTCGGCCAACGCGACGACGTCGCCTACGTGCTGCTGTTCGAAAACCGAGGGCCCGAGGTGGGCGCGACGATCCGTCACCCGCACGGACAGGTCTACGCCTACGACGAGGTACCACCCGCGGCGATACGCGAGCTCACCAATCTCACGTGCCCGCTGTGCGAAGAAGAACCCGGTGATCGTCTTGTCGCCGAAGTCGACGAGTGGCGAGCGTGGGTGCCGGCTCTGGCCGCGTGGCCCTATGAACTCGTGGTAGCGCCAACCCGTCATGTGCCTGACGTACCCTCGCTCGACGACGGTGGTCGCATCGGCTTCGCCGGCATACTGGTCGACGCGATCGCCGCGCTCGACGCCCATTTCGACGCCGAGACACCACTGATGATGTGGATCCATCAACGGCCGACCGACGACGGCGACTGGGAGAATGCCCATGTGCATGCCCACATCACGCCGATCTGGCGCTCGGCGGGCGTGCCCCGTTTCGTCGCCGCGGCGGAGTTGGGTAGCGACATGATGTTCAACCCGGTGGCACCCGCCGACGCGGCGGCCGACCTGCGGGCCGCGCAAACGTGATCGTTATCGCGCCTGGGCGCGTCAACCTGATCGGCGACCACACCGACTACGTCGGTGGCCTCGCCATGCCGTGCGCGATCGACCTCGCCGTGACCTCCGAGTTCGAGCGGGCCGACGACATCGTGCTCACGTCCGACGCCACCGCGGAGCCCGCCACGTTCACGCTGCCCGTCGACGACTCGCTCGACGGCGACGCCACGATGTGGCATCGCCTCGTCCACGCGGTCGCGTCGTTGCTGCCCGACGGGCGCGGCGCGCACGGTCGGCTCACCACAACCCTGCCGATCGGATCGGGACTGTCATCGTCTGCAGCTTGCACGATCGCTCTCGCATTGACGCTCGGCTTCGACGGCAACGCTCGCAGCCTCGTTGAACTGGCCCAGGCCGCCGAGCAACAGGCCACAGGCGTGCCCTGCGGTGTGCTCGATCAGCTCGCGATAACTCACGGCGTGGCCGGGCATGCCTGCATCGTCGACGCGGGCGCAGTTACCGCCGAGCCGGTTCCCGTGCCCGAAGGGGTGTCGATCGTGGTGATCGGAAGCGGCCACAGCCGCGCGCTGACCGACACGCCGTACGCGCAACGGCGAAAGGAAGCCGAACGGGCCATGGCCGAGGTGGGCGGACTGGCGGGCGCCACCGTGGCCGACGCGTTGGCCATACCCGAGCCGGTGCTGCGCCGCCGGGCCCGTCACGTGATCAGCGAGAACCAGCGGGTGCGCGACATGGCCGCGGCTTTTGCGCACGGAGACGCCAAGCGGGCCGGCCTGCTGATGCTCGAGAGCCACGCCAGCCTGAAGAAGGACGCCGAGGTGTCCACCAAGGACCTCGACCAGTTGGTGGACGCGCTCTCGACCCGGCGCGGCGTATTCGGGGCCCGCCTCACCGGCGCCGGCTTCGGTGGCAGCGCCGTCGCGCTCGTCGCTTCTGACACCGCGAACGCGATTGCCGAGACGTTCGGCGGACGGGTCGTCATCCCGTCCGCCGGCGCTCGGATTCTTTCCTAGGTCGCCGACAGCGGGCGGATAACCCGGATCTCGACCTTGTAGCCGTGGTCGGGCGACAGCACCAGATCGGCGTCACCGTCGCCGTCGACATCGGCCGCGGCCAGGTTGGTGCCCGTCGCCAGGTTTCCGTACGGGGTTGGGTTCGGCGTGACCAATGCGACGGGGCCGTTCTGAGTGATCTGCGCGATGAAGATCTCGCTGCTCGACCCCTTCGACACGGCGATGTCGCCCACCGTGTCAAAGTCGAAGTCGCCCGACGCGACGCGGTAGCCGTTGTCGTCGGCCGTGCCGAAGGCCATGAACTCGCGCAGCACCCGACCGGTGCCGTTCGTGATCCGGGTGTGGGGCCCACCGCCCAAGGCGGGCACGGTGACAACCTCGTCGAGCTGAGCTGCATCCGAAGCCTCGGCCACCAAGTTGCCTGCGCCCACATAGGCACCGCCCGTATAGGCGGTGCCATAGGCCATCCAGCCGCCGATCTCGTTGAACGTCTTTCCGTCCCCGCCGAGCGTCCACACCCGGACGTGGGGGCCGCCGCCTGCACCGGCACCGGTAATGATCTCGTCCTTGCCGTCGCCGTTCACATCGCCGGTAGCAACCCATACGCCACCGGTAAAGCTCGGCGCGTACGCCATGTAGCCGGTAAATGGCTCACTAACCGAGAGATCGTTGTTGAGGCGGAAGGCACGGACGTGCGGTCCACCGCCAGGGCCGGGCGCTGTGACGATTTCGTCGCCGTTGGTCGCGTTGCCGTCAATGTTGCCAACGGCCACGCGCACGCCGCCGGTGAACTGGGGCGAGTAGGCCATGAACCCGTCGCCAATCGGCTGGATCACGCCGTTGCCGGGGTTGATGCGATAGGGACGAATGTGCGGGCCGCCGCCGGCGTTGGGCCCAGTAACGAACTCGCTGCCGTTGAGCGGCAAACCGTCGACGTTGCCCGCGCCGACGAAGGCGCCCCCGTTGAAGTTCTCATACGCCGTGACGCCCTGGCCGAAGTTCTTGGCCTGCGTGCCCTGGGTCACGACGAAGCACGACGTGCACGTGCCGGTTTTTCCGTCGCTGTTCGTAACCTTCATGTCGCGCGAACCGAGGGTGGCGTTGTCAATCGTCGCGATCGTGACGTCAGCCGTGGTGGTGCTCTTGCGCACGACGTCGGTGACCGTGACGCCGCCGGCGTCCGGAATGGTCACGACCATTCCTGGAGCGAAGGAGGAGCCGGTGACGGCCAGCTTCGTGGAGTTCGTGGCCTGCGGCCCCGAGTCCGGGTTCGAAGACGTGACCGTGGGCGACGGCAGCACCACCGTGAACGCGTTGGCGAGAGTGGCCGAGCCACCGTCTTCGTTCGTGACCTTCAAGTCCCAAACGCCAGGAGCCGCGTCGGTCAGGTCGAGCGTGCCCGAAATCTTGGTGGCGCTCTCGCGGTTCGTGAGCGTCATGGTGACATTGTTCTGCCCGGTGCGTGCGAGCGTGACGGTGGGGTTGGGCCCGAAGTTCGTTCCGGCGATGTTGCTGATGGCGACGGGCCCACCACCGTTGCCGCTGTTGGGTGTAATCGACGAAACCGTCGGCGGCGTGGCCACCGTGAAGCAGCCGTTGCACGTGGCCGAGTTGGCGCCCTGGGTCACCGTGACGTTGCGACTCGATTGCGGCGCATCGCTGGCCACGACGACGGGGACGGAGATGCGCGAGGCCGAGTCGACCGTGGCCGTGCCGAAGGTGACTCCGGTGCCGGGCGTGGCCGAAACCATGGGCGCGGGCGACGCCGCGAATCCGGATCCGCTGATCTGGACGGTGCCGTTGAAACCGCGGGGTCCGCCCGCCGGCGTCAGGCCCTGGACGCTGAAGCCGGTGGAAACCGTGAAGGCATTCGTTTTCGTGGCCGCGGTGCCTCCGTTGAAGGTGACCGCCATGTCCCGGGCGCCAGTAGGCGTGGCCGCTCCGGAAGACACGCTCAGCGTCAGCTGCGTGGCCGAGTCGCGCGTGGCCTGAATGTCGATCTTCTTCGTGGCGTCCGTCTCGTTCGGCGTCACTGTGACCACCGGCAGCGAACCGAAGTTCGTACCGGTCACGATCAGGCGCACGTTGCTGGCGCCTTGCCCCACGGTGTTGGGCGACACCGCGCTGATCGTCGGGTTCGCAGGGGCGGGGAGATCGCAGTTCGCACAAATTGCGTCGGTGTTCGTCGACGCCTGATCGTCGGCGTTGCGCAACACAAGGGTGCGGGGCCCGGTGCCGGGCGTCGTGCTGGTGAGCCGGATCGTCGCCGACTTCGCGTTGCTGATCACGGTCTTGGCGCTTTGCGTGATGGCCGAGCCGGACACAAGCGCAGTCATGCCTTGCGCGAAGCCGTCGCCGGTAAGTGTGAACTGCACATCAGTTTGATTGGAGTTGATGCGCGTGGGCGAAATCGAAGCGAGCAATGGCTGGCTGCCCGTGATCTGCAAACCGGTGGTCACGCCGTCGCCGAAACTGGCGGTGACACCGTCGGGCGCAGCAACGGTGACCTTCCAGCGGCCCGGGGCACGATTGAGCGCGCCGACGGTGGCCGTGATGCTGCCCATGTTGCCGTTTGCCGCGGTGCCCGGCGTAACACTCACGTTGGTGCCGTTGATGGAGTCGGTTTCGGTTCCGTCGAAGCCGTAGTTCTTACGCTCGATCTTCACCGACGAACCGGTTTTGAAGCCGCGACCGGTGACGGTGAAGGTGCCGGTCGTTCCCTTGTTTGACAGCGGCCCGGTGACGGTGAGGATGTCGGGCCCGACGGTGACGCACTTCGCGCAGGTCGACGAGCTGCCGAGAGCGCCCTGTGTCACGGTGACGTCGCGCCCGGTGTTCGGCGCGTCAATCGCGACGTTCACCGTGACGTCGATCTCGGTAGTGCTCACCGTGGTCGGCGAACCGACGAGCGTGATACCGGTGGCCGGGGTGAACGCGACGGAAGCTGAGCCCGAGGTGAAGTCGCCGTTCAACTTCAGCAGCTGGTTGTTGACGCCGGGGACGATGCGATCAGGCGTGACGCTGGTGATCGTGGGGCCCAGCAATGCCGCGTCGGCGGGGCGCACGTTGCCGGCAAGTGAACCGACCAACAGCGCGACGGCAACGATGGCGGCGCGCGTAAAAACAGGACCGTTACTGCGACGACTCATGCCCTGACGTTACCGGTCGGCGGCCTTCCAGTTCGGACCCCCGGCGCCAGAACGGCCTACCGCGCCGCGTTTTACAGCCGGTCGAGTAGACGTCGCTTTTTGTCGTCGAACTCGGCCTGCGAAATTACGCCCCGTTGGCGTAGTTCGTCCAGCTTTTCGATCTGTTCGGGGATGGAATCGGCCGCGTTCGCGGGACGCGGCGTGGTCGCGCCCTCGATCGCCTGATGGATCGTGTTCTGCATCGCGAACGGGTCGGCCACGTTCGAGAACGTCTGCTGGCCGCGTTCGCCCGCCGACTCGATCATCAAGTCCCCGGCGTGGATCACTCGCTCGAACAAGGACTGGTGGCAGGCCAGGTCGTTGATGCGCTCGAGCGGGATTTCCCGCGTCTGCCGACTTAGGATGCCGCTGCGGGTAACCAGGCGATCGGTGGTCAACACGAAGTCGGTAGTCCGCCACTTGACATAGACGAACGCGAGATTGAGCACCGCGAACAGGATCAGCGCGATGCCGACGCCATTTACAAACGTGTTGTCGTCGAACTGCGACGCTCCCGCTACCGCGATCACGATCGCCAACACGAGGCGCACCGAGACCCCGCTGAACACCCACCAGTGCGGGTGGGTGTCGATGAGCAACTCTTCGCCGTGGTTCAGCATCTTTTCGGGAAACGCCATGAGCCGAACGGTACGACTACTTGTAGACCTTGCGGCGGAACACCGCTTCCCGGCCGCGCACGCGGTCCAGGAAAAGCAGTCCGTCGAGATGATCGACTTCGTGCTGCACGGCGCGCGCCTCGAACGCGATGAACCCGTCGCGAGCCTCCTCGCCGTGTTCGTTTTGCCACGCCAGCGTCAGCGACGTTGCTCGCGTGACGTCGCCGGTGAAGTCGGGCACACTCATGCAGCCCTCGCGTGCCACGTCGACATCGCCGCGCGCTTCGATAACCGGATTGACCAGCACAAGCTCGCCATGGTTCGACGGCGCTTTCTTATGACCGCTCAGATCGATCACCGCGACGCGTTTGCTCACGCCGATCTGCGGCGCGGCGAGACCGACGCATCCGGGCGACGCCCGCATGGTGTCGAGGAGGTCGGTCACCAGCGACACCAATCTTTCGTCGAACACGTCGACGGCCGGGGTGGGCGCCGCCAGCGCCGGATGCGGCAGGCCAACTACGGCTCGTACGGGCACGGACGCTTAGAGAATGTCGGCTTCGGAAAGGTATGCGCTGCAGGTGACGCCGAGCGTGGCGCACACCGCGTCGAGTTGGTCGGAGAAGTCGTCGCCGTCTACTGACGGCGGCAGCGTGACGTCGAGAATCATCACGTAGGCAGGCCCGCCCTCGCCGGGCACGACCCGCGTGTTCAAGTCGACGACGTTCACATTCATCGCGGCGAGCGCCGCGGCAACGCCGTGCACGATGCCGGGATGGTCGGCTCCGTGCACGCTGACGGTCCACAGTTCGCCACCGTCAGGCACCGCAACCGCGGCGTCGATCGCGCGCACCAACGTGACGAGATGCATCTCGGTGGCCACGGGCGCCAGCGCGGTGTCCAACATCGCTGCGTCGAGTTCGGACGGACCGCTAACCACGAGCATCATGCTGAAGTGCCCGCCGAGGATCGCCATTGCGGTGTCTTCGATGTTGCACTGACGTTGCACGAGCACGTCGGTCACCGCGGCCACAATGCCGGGGCGATCGGCGCCGATC
>JACCXE010000199.1 GCA_013697265.1 Actinomycetota bacterium
ATCGAGGCCGAAATCCGCCGCCGCCTCGTCGCCGACCGCGGACCCGAGGCGATGGCGCGCACGCTGCGCAAGCCCCTGCCCGAAGACATCGACTTCATGCACGCGTCGAAGGAAGAGCTGAACAACCTGCGCAAGGCCATCGCTCCGCTCACGCGCAAGCTCGCGGTTCGTCTCGCCCGCAAGCGTCGGCATGGCCGCAAGGGCCCGCTCGACTTCCGCAACACGGTGCGCCATTCACTGTCCTATGGCGGGGTGCCCGCCGAGCCCAAGTTCAAGTACCCGCGCCCGTCGAAGCCCGAGCTCGTGATCGTCGCCGACATCTCCGGGTCAGTCGCCGCCTTTGCCCGCTTCACCTTGCATCTCACCTACGCCTTGAACACGCAGTTCTCGAAGGTGCGGTCCTTCGTGTTCATCGACGGCATCGACGAGGTCAACGAGTACTTCACCGGCGTCGAGGACATCACCGAGGCGATCACCCGGGTCAACACCGAAGCCGACGTCATCTGGGTGGACGGTCACTCCGACTACGGCCACGCGTTCGAAACGTTCTGGGAGCGCTGGGGCAAGGAGCTGAACCCCAAGACGAGTGTGATCCTGCTCGGCGACGCCCGCAACAACTACCACGCCGCCCAAAGCTGGGTCGTGCACGAGATGAACAAGCGGGCCCGGCACGTCTACTGGCTCAACCCCGAACCCCGCAGTTACTGGGATACGGGCGACTCCATCGTGAGCGAGTACGGCATCCACTGCGACGGCGTCTACGAGTGCCGCAACCTGCGCCAGCTCGAAGCCTTCGTCGGCCTCCTCGACTGAGCTTCAGAAGATCGGTGGGAGGCGGTCTACCGTGCCCGTCGTGTTGACCGACGACCAGCTGTTCGCGTTCGCGCGGGACGGGTATCTCGTGGTCAAGGGCGTAGTGCCCGAGGTGCTGCTCGAGGACGCTGACGCGGAAATTGCGGAGATGGTGGCGGCGAAGCCGCCGCCGGTCGGAACCGTCGGGCACCACTTTTACTTTCCGCCGCCTACACAATTGCCGATGTGTGACCGGGCGCTGCGCGTGTCTGGTGCGCTCGACGTCGCGAACGAACTCGTCGCGCCGCACCACCTCGACCACGCGCTTGACCACATCCAAGTGGCGTTGAACATCCCGCCGTACGGTCATCGCCCCGGTGGTCCGCACATCGACTGTCACACCGCGGACCAGCCCGAACCAGGCTCGTTCACGATGCTCGCGGCGATCTACCTCGGCGACGAAACGCAGATCGACTCCGGAAACCTATGGGTATGGCCCGGCTCGCACCTCGACCACCAGCGCCTATTTCACGAGCGCGGCCTCAATGCGCTATTGCCAACGTCGGGTCACTCCACGATGCTCGACCCGCCGCTCGCGGTCGGTGCGCCGACGCCGGTCTACGCCGAGCGCGGCGACCTGCTGCTTGCCCACTTCCTCCTCGGCCACAACATCGGTGGCAACGAGACCGATCGCATCCGCCGCATCGTCTACTACCGCCTCGCCTGCGAGAACCATCGTGACCGCTGGAAGGACACTTTCCTCGATGTATGGACGGAGTACGCGCCGGTCCGCGCCCAGCTATAGCGGAGCTTGAAACTCGAGGCGATTGCCGAACGGGTCGAACACGAAGATGCGGTCAACGCCCGGCAGCGGGTCGTCGTCTTTGACTTCATAGCCGCCGGCTGTGGCGTCAAGCGCGAGTTGACGAACCGAGTCCACCCGAAACGCGACGTGGGCCTTGCGGGCGGCGCGGAAGTCGGCCTCGACCCCGAGGTGCACGCGCACGTCGCCCTGCTCGAACCACGCCCCACCGCGGCCGGCGAGCTCGGCGGGCTTTGCGACCTCGGTCAGCCCGAGCAAGTTGCCGTAGAACGCGCGGCCAGCATCTTCCCCGCCGATCGGAATCGCGATCTGCACGTGGTCGATGCCGCCGATGTTCATACAGGTTTTTCTTCTGCGAGCACCGCGTCGCCGACCGTGATGGCGCCCGCTCGGGTGATGGACGCGTACACACCCAGGTTGTTCTGATGACCGTCGCGAATGGTGGTGCCGATGGCCTTGTCGCGTGCAAGTCCGGGTTGACCCCGCGAGGGCATGGAGCAGCGTGGCGTCGCCATGATCACGGTCGAGCCGACCGGACCGACGCCGACAGACGCCCACGCGTCCTCGACAAAGCCCGCGTCGTCGGTCTCGATAAGCGCGGTTGGCCGGAACCGACGTACGTCCCAGTGCCCGTTGGGATGCAATCTCCCCGCAGCGGCGAGGCTTCCGGTTGTGAGCCAGTGTGCGTCGGCGAGGTCGAGCCACGTGCCGGGCGGACCGGGCCAGTCGAAGGTTGAGGTGTCCTCGTCGGACATGCCGGTGTACATCTCCATTGGGAATACGGAGTCGGTGGGCGGTGGCTCGAGGCGCACGTCCCGGTCCAGCCACGCCGACAACGCCGCATGGACGTTGGCGTCGGACGCCGAGTACGACTCGCCGTCGGGCAACGTGACGATCACCTCGTCGCCTTCTGTCCGAGCCGACGCCATGAGCAGGTCCGCGTAGCGTTTGGCCGACAACACCTTGCCCTCGGCCGGGTCGACCACCGCAAGCACGCGGTCGCCGACGGTGCCTCCAGGTCCGATGTGAAGTTGTTCCACCCGCTCGCCTTGGAACGACTTCACGGGATACCGCCACAGTTCGGCAACCGTGCCTGAGATCTCCACGACGCGAAGCTTACGGGCCGTTCCCAAAACGATCCTCAAATCCAGAACTGTCCACTATTCTGACCATATGGTAAGAATCACGATCACCGAGGCCAAGGCCAAGCTGCTGGCTCTCGTCGATGACGTGCAGGCGGGTGAGGAGATCGAAATCACGCGCCACGGAAAACCGGTTGCGAGGCTCGTCCCACCGCTGCGCTCAAGTCATGCGTTCATCGGATCCCTCATCGGTCGGGCAACGCAGAACTGCACCGACGAGGAGCTGTATTCCACCGGCGAGAAATGGGACGCGTCCTGACCACGTTGCTCGTTGACAGCCACGTCGTTTATTGGATGGGTGCGAGCCCCGAGCGCCTCAGCAAAGTGGCACGCCGG
>JACCXE010000200.1 GCA_013697265.1 Actinomycetota bacterium
TTCTGGTTTGCGAGCTTTGTGCTTGGCGGTTTTATTCCCCTCGCCTCGCTGTCGGCGTTTTTCTACGAAGACGTCTACAACGTCGACACGACCGGCGTTTGGGGACGCGGCGGCATAGCGGCGCTCAGCGCCGCCGGCCAAATGGTCGGTCTCGTCATTGCCTCACGCCTGTCATCGCGCGCGATCGCGCGCCTCGACTTTCCGCGCCTGGCGACCTACGCCGGGCAGACGCTCGCCTTGAGCGGGGTGTTCATCTTCGGTATCGCGGTCTCGCCCTGGATCGGCCTGTCAATTGCGTTTTCGTTCCTCACCGGCGTGGCCGTGCTCGGTTTCTACGCGTACTACTTGCCCCTCGTTGCCGCGGTAAGCCCACCGCGGCTGCGTTCGCAGGGCTTCGCGTACGCCGGCTTGTATTTCGGCCTGGGTGGCCTCGTCTCTGCCGTTGCGCTCAGCGCCATCGGCGAGAACGGCAGCTACCGCACGTCGTTCGTGCTGCTGGCGGTCAGCATCGTGATCGGCGGGCTCATTTACCGGACAGCCGCGCCCCTCGTCACACGCGATATCAACGCGGCGTTCGCCTCGCTTCAAGCCGAGATGGAAGCCAACACGATCAGCGACGACGGCTCGGGCGCACTGCTGATCTGTCGGGGCGTGGAGGTTGCCTACGACCAGGTGCAGATCCTGTTCGGCGTGAACATGGAAGTTCGCCCCGGTGAAATTGTGGCATTGCTGGGCACGAACGGAGCGGGCAAGTCCACCCTGCTCAAGGCGATCAGCGGTGTCGTTGACCCCATCGGGGGGTCGATCATCTTCGAAGGGCGTGACATCACACACGCCGACGGTGTGCAGACCACCACGCTCGGCGTCATTCAGGTGCCCGGCGGCAAGGCGGTCTTCCCCACGCTCAGCGTGGCCGAGCATCTTCGGGTCGCGGGGTGGCTCTATCGCGACGACCCCGACTACCTCAAGACGGCGAACGAAGAGGTACTCGATATCTTCCCCCGACTGCGGGAGCGGATCGACCAGCTCGCCGGCAACCTGTCCGGCGGCGAGCAGCAGATGCTGGCGCTGGGCATGGCGTTTATTGCCAAGCCCAAACTGCTGATGATCGATGAGCTGTCCCTCGGGCTCGCACCGACGATCGTCGAGCAGTTGCTCGGCATCGTCCGACGCATCCAAGATCAGGGGACCGCGATCATCCTGGTGGAGCAGTCGATCAACGTGGCCCTCACCGTGGCCGAACGGGCGTACTTCCTCGAAAAAGGTGAAGTGCGTTTCGAAGGCGCAACGTCCGAGCTGCTCGAACGCGACGACATCGTCCGTTCCGTCTTCCTGGAGGGCGCAGGCTCGGCGCATGGCACCAACGGCAAGGCAGTGACCAACGGCAAGGCAACGGCGAACGGCAAGGTAAAGGCAAACGGAGCCCGGGCGAAGAAGGTGGCGGTGCCGGCCGACGCCGCAGTGGTGCTCGACGTGGTCGACATCACGAAGCGTTTCGGCGGGATTCGTGCCGTCGACGAAGCGGCCTTGACGCTGCGCGAAGGCGAGGTGCTCGGGCTAATCGGGCCCAATGGCGCGGGCAAGACCACGATCTTCGATCTGATCTCCGGGTTCATCATCCCCGACCAGGGCCGCATCGAGTTGGCCGGTGAGGACGTAACGGACTGGTCGGCTGATCGTCGGGCGTGGCTCGGCCTTGGCCGCAGTTTCCAGGACGCCCGCCTGCTGCCGTCGCTCACGGTGGCGGAGAACATTGCGATCGGGTTGGACCGTCACCTCGATTTGCGCGACCACATGGCCTCGCTGCTGCATCTCCCGATGATCGTGCGTCAGGAAGAAGACGTCGCGTGGAGCGTCGACGATCTGATCGAATTGATGTCTCTGGGCGCCTACCGCGACAAGTTTGTGCGCGAGCTGTCTACCGGTACCCGCCGCGTTGTCGACCTTGCCATGTGCATCGGTCACGACCCGAAGGTATTGCTGCTCGACGAGCCGTCGTCGGGCATCGCCCAGCGCGAGACCGAGGCGCTTGGACCGTTGCTCAAGCGGATCCAACACGACACAGGATGCGCCCTACTGGTGATCGAACACGACATGCCTCTTATCACCGAAGTGTCCGACCGGATGATTGCGCTCGAGCTGGGTCATCCGATTGCCGAAGGCACGCCGCAGCAGGTCCTTCAGAATCCCGCGGTGATCTCGTCATATCTCGGTGGGGACATGGCGGTGATCAACCGTTCCGGGGGGCCCAAGAAGCGGTCGTCCAAGAAGCCCCGGGTTCGCCAGTGAACCGGACATGGGCGATCAGGCTCACGGCGGTCGTAGTGCTCCTTGCGGGCGTGGTGCTGCTGACCCCGACCGCCTCACGTGCCGCGACGATCGAGTCGGGCTGGTGGTCACGCCTCAACACCGGTTCGCGTGTCGAGCAATCACCTGCGCCACCCCTGGATCTGCCGGCGCCGCCGCCAGCGCCTCCTGAGCCACCGAATGCCGAAGGCGGGCTACAGGTGGCCGCGCTGCCCGACGGAGCGTTGTCGATCGCGGCTGTTCGCGTCGACCAGGAGCTCACGTCGCTCACGCTGCGGGTGGCGCCCGACGGTGACGCCAACGGCGAGAGCGCCCGGCTGGTCGCCTGCGCAGCGGTGAGCCCGTGGGTCCCGGTCCTTGGCGGCCCGTGGGACGCCAAGCCCATGGTGGCCTGTGACGTCATCAACGGTGGCGGCTCGGTGGCCGGTATTCGGTCCGACGACGGGTCCTTTTGGACGTTCCCAGTCGCGCCGCTGGCCAGCGAGGGTGGCACCGACGTCGTCATTCTACCCTTGGCTACCAGCGACGCGGCCGACGGAGCGGTGGTGCCATTCCAGCTCGTCTTCGTCCCGCCCGCCGCCAATGATCTCGTGATCGCACCCTCCTCGGACCAACCCGACGGCGCCGGCGACGCCGGCGGCGGAGCCGGCGAGTCATTCGAGGATTCGTTCACCGACTCCTCTACCGACACCTTTTCCGACAGCTCCACGTTCGACCCGAGCTTCGCCGCTGGCGGCGCGGCGAACACGCCAGTGGTCTCGCCCGCCCTTGACGACGACGAGCAGGCGCCCGTCCTACCTCCCTTTGCCGCCGCAACGGCGCGCGACACCGCCTCCCAAGTCGTCGGTGCCGCCATGGTGTTGCTCGCGCTGGGCCTGTTCTTCATGGTCGCCCGGCAGCCAACCCCGCCGATCCACACGCTCGTGGGCGCGAACGTGGGTCGAGAGATCCCTGCGGTTAAGCCGCAGCTCGGTGGCCTGGGCCGCTTCGTAACCGCTCGGGTCGGACGGCCACCGGCTTTGCACTAACTACGGTTTCGCCATCGCCCGCAAGGACCAAGACAACCTCTTCGAATCGGCGCTGCGCGACCAGCTCGCGAGACAGGCACCGCTAGCCGACCGCCTACGGCCCAAGACGCTCGACGAAATCGTGGGCCAGACCCACCTGCTGGGCTCCGGGCGGCCGCTGCGAGCACTGATCGAAGCCGATCGGCTTAGTTCGGTGATCTTGTGGGGCCCACCGGGCACGGGCAAGACCACCCTGGCCCGCGTGATTGCCACCGCGACGAACCGGGCCTTCGTCCCGCTGAGCGCGGTCACCGCCGGCGTGAAGGATGTGCGCGACACCGTGGACGGCGCCCGCCAGCTTCTGGCCGAACACGGCCGACCCACGATCCTGTTTCTCGACGAGGTGCACCGGTTCAACAAGGCCCAACAGGACGCGCTGCTGCCCTCGGTGGAGGACGGCACCCTCACATTGATCGGCGCTACTACCGAAAATCCCTACTTCGAGGTCAACGCGCCGTTGCTGTCACGCTCGACGCTGTTCCGTCTCGAATCGTTGACCGAAGAGGACCTCCAGGAGTTGGCCCGACGCGGCCTGGAGGCTGAACAAGCGACAGCGGACGACGACGCGATCGCGCATCTGATCAATCTCGTGGACGGGGACGGACGGGCCCTGTTGACGTCGATCGAGGTCGCAGCCGCGATCGCGCCCGACAAGCACGTGAACCTCGAGACCGCAGAAGCGGCGCGAGGTGCACGCGCCTTGCGATACGAGCGCGACGATCACTACGACGTCATATCGGCGTTCATCAAGTCCATCCGGGGCAGCGACCCCGACGCCGGGCTTTATTGGCTCGCCCGCATGTTGACGGCGGGGGAGGACGCCCGGTTCGTGGCCCGCCGTCTCGTGATCCTGGCCAGCGAGGACATCGGCATGGCCGACCCGATGTCATTGCTCGTGGCCACTGCGGCCGCGCATGCCGTCGAATACGTTGGGTTACCCGAGGCGCAACTGAACTTGGCGCAAGCGGTGGTGCACCTCGCCACCGCGCCGAAAAGCAATCGGACCGCGCTCGGCATGTGGGGGGCGATGGAGGACGTCGC
>JACCXE010000205.1 GCA_013697265.1 Actinomycetota bacterium
GTACCGGATGCCGGCAAGGTCGGTGGTGCCGTAGGTGTAGCCGCCGTCGCTCTTGCGGATGATGAGCGGCGCCTCGAACCCGTCGACAAAAATGCACAGCGCGCCGTCGTCGACCACGGCGACGCCGCTCGCCTCGAGTTCCGCCGTTGTGTCAACCAGCAGACCGTTGTAGGCGCTCTCGGGCTTGACGTCGTCGTCGACGAGCAGCACGCCAAGTTGCGCGTAGATCGCCACGTTGTGTTCGTGCGCGACGTCGACGAAGCGCCGCCACACCGCGTGCGTTTCCTCGTCGCCCGACTGCAACGACACGACGCGGGCGCGGGCCCGCGCAGCGAACTCTTCGTCGGTGGTGAACCGGCCGTGCGCCGATTGGTAGAAGTCGGTGAGGTCGTCGAGCGACGGGTAGTCGCCGCTGCGCTCACAGTCGAGGTAGTGCTCGATGAGCATCCCGAACGACGTGCCCCAGTCCCCGTAGTGGTTCTGTCGGATTACCTCATGACCGAGAAACGCGAGGGTGCGGGCGACGGCGTCGCCGATGATCGTCGAGCGGAGGTGGCCGACGTGCATCTCTTTGTTGACCGTCGGGCTCGAGTAGTCGATGACGACGCGCTCGGGCTTAGCGGCGGAAGCGACCCCGGCGCGATCGTCCTCGTTGATCGCGGCCACCGCTGCGGCGAGGGCCGCGGATTCGAGCCACAAGTTGATGAAGCCGGGCCCGGCGATCTCGGTGCGCGCGACCAATCCGGCCAAGTCCGCATGCTCAACAATGGCCGCGGCGACGTCGCGCGGCGGCTTCCCGACGCGTTTTGCGAGCGCCATCGCGGCGTTAGCCTGCGCGTCGGCGTGCTGGCTTGGGCGCAGCACGGCGTCCTCGTTCGCGAACTCCGAACCGAACGCCGCTTCGATCGCGGCGGTCAGGCGCGCGCCGACCGCGAGAAATGGAGACGGTGATTCGGCCATGTCGTTACTAATTTCGCACGGATGACGCCGCTTCCCCGAAACCTTTTGTCGGCGAACGCGTCTGTCGACGCAGACGGGCGTCTGCGGATTGCCGGCCTCGACGCGCTCGATCTGGCCTCTGAATTCGGCACGCCGCTGTTCATTTACGACGAAGACGACCTGCGGTCCCGGGCCCGGGCTGCCGTGGATGCCTTCGGGGACGGGGTCGCGTTCGCTTCGAAGTCGTTCCTGTGCAAGGCGATGGCGCGCCTGGCTTACGACGAAGGCATGTGCATCGATGTGTCGACGGCGGGGGAGTTGCACGTGGTGCTGGCCGCCGGTGTGCCCGCCGCCCGCCTCGTGCTGCACGGAAACAACAAGTCCGACGACGAACTCGCCCGTGCCCTCGACATCGGCGTCGGCCGCATCATCGTCGACTCCTTC
This sequence comes from Actinomycetota bacterium, assembly GCA_013697265.1. Taxonomy (GTDB): domain Bacteria; phylum Actinomycetota; class Acidimicrobiia; order Acidimicrobiales; family JACCXE01; genus JACCXE01. The sequence goes on from JACCXE010000205.1 coordinate 1,384, forward strand.
GACGAGATCGACCGCATTGCAACGTTGCTCGAGGCTCGGCCAGACCTAACGCCCCGGGTGCTGATCCGGGTCACCCCTGGCGTCGAGGCCCACACCCACGAATACGTGATGACGGGCCAGGAAGACTCGAAGTTCGGTTTCTCGGTGGCCAGCGGCGCGGCGGCGAAGGCGATCGATCGGTTGCAGTCGCTGGGCGTCAACCTCGTCGGCATCCACGCCCACATCGGCAGCCAGATCTTTCGCACCATCGCCTTCGAGCAAGAGGTCGCCGTTTTGGCCGAGGTCGTGAAGGACATGGACATCGAAGAGCTCTGCATCGGCGGCGGCCTCGGCGTCGCCTACGTCGAGCACGAGGAAGGTCCGACTATGGCGCAGTGGGGCGCCACCGTGAGGGCCGCCGCCGCGAAAGCGGGCGTGGCCGCCGACGTGCGCATCACCGCCGAGCCGGGCCGGTCGATCGTGGCACCGGCTGCGGTCACCCTCTACACCGTCGGCACTATCAAGCACCTACACGGCATCCGCACCTATGCGGCGGTGGACGGGGGTATGAGCGACAACCCGCGGCCCGTGCTCTATGGCAGCGGCTACGAAACGTTCCTGCCCCGTTGCGTCGACGCCGACCGCGACCTCACGGTCACCCTGGTCGGCAAACACTGCGAATCGGGCGACGTGATCGTGCGCGACGGACGCGTCCCGCTCGACATCGCCGTCGGCGACATCATTGCCACGCCTGTAACCGGCGCCTACGGCTACTCGATGGCGTCGAACTACAACAAGGTGCCCCGCCCGCCCGTGGTGTTCGTCAAGGAAGGCGACGCTCGCCTCGTCGTGCGCCGCGAAACCGTCGACGACTTGCTCCGCCTCGATGTTGAGTAACCCTCAACTCGGCCGGACCTGCGGGGTGCCCGGCCGGGAAAAAGTAGCCTCAGAGACGAGATGACCAGTGCCGTACGAGTGGGGGTCCTCGGCTGCGGCAACGTAGGCGGGGCTCTCGTGAGCCTCCTTGCGCGGGAAGCGAACGCTATCGAGGCGCGCACCGGCATTCGTCTCGAGATCACCCGCGTGGCGGTGCGCGACCTCGACAAACCCCGTCCCCCCGAGCTGAACCGCGCCGTGCTCACCACCGACCCCAACGCGGTCGTCACTGCCGACGACGTCGACGTCGTGGTCGAGATCATGGGCGTGCTCGACCCGGCCGACGAACTGCTGCGCGCCGCGCTCGCCGCCGGTAAGCCCGTCGTCACCGCGAACAAGGAACTGCTGGCCACTCGCGGGGTCGACCTATTCGCGGCTGCCGCGGCGGCGGGCCGCGACCTGCTGTTCGAAGCCGCGGTCGGCGGTGGCATCCCGCTTATTCGTCCTCTGCGCGAGTCGCTGGCCGGCGAACCCATTGCCCGCATCATGGGCATCGTCAACGGCACGACCAACTTCATCCTCACCCGCATGACCGAGGACGGCGCGACCTATGAAGACGCGCTGACCGAAGCCCAGCGCCTCGGTTACGCCGAGCCCGACCCCACCGCCGACGTTGGCGGCTTCGACGCGGGCGCCAAGGTGGCGATCTTGGCCAGCATTGCGTTCGGTGTCGGCGTTTCTCTCGACGACGTTTACTGCGAGGGAATCACCAAGATCACGGCGACCGACATCGCGTTCGCACGACGTCTCGGTTACGTCGTCAAGCTGCTGGGCATCGCCGAACAGGTCGACGGCCAAATCGGCGTGCGCGTGCACCCCGCGATGGTGCCGGCGACTCACCCGTTGGCGAGCGTGCGCGATTCCTTCAACGCCGTGTTCATCGAGGGCGACGCCGTCGGCGAACTCATGCTCTACGGACGCGGCGCGGGTGCCATGCCGACGTCGTCGGCGCTGCTGGGCGACCTGCTCGATGCTGCGCACAACCTGCGACAAGGCGGCGCCGGACGCGCCCCGGTGCTCAGTACCGCGAAGCTGCGCTCGGTCGACGACCTCCGCTCGCAGTACTACTTGGCCCTCGACGTGGCTGACCGCCCCGGCGTGCTCGCCGCGGTCGCCGGCGTGCTCGGCAACCACGGCGTGTCGATCCAGTCCATGGAACAGCAAGGCCTGGGCGACGAGGCCCGCCTCGTGTTCATCACCCACGTCGCCCGTGAGGCCGACGTCCAGAAGACGCTGAGGGATCTCGAGAGCCTCGACGCGGTGCGCAAAATCGGCGGTCTCCTGCGCGTGATCGGCGACGAAAAATGATTCCCTGGCGTGGGCTGATCGAGGAGTACCGCGCGTTCCTGCCCGTCGCCGCTGACAGCCCGGTCGTCACGCTGCAGGAAGGGGCCACGCCGCTGTTGCCGGCGCCGCGTCTCAGCGAACGCGTCAACGCGAACGTCTACCTGAAGTTCGAAGGACTGAACCCGACGGGGTCGTTCAAGGACCGGGGCATGACCATGGCGATCAGCAAGGCCGTCGAAGAGGGCAGCCACGCCGTGGTGTGCGCGAGCACCGGCAACACCAGCGCGTCCGCTGCCGCGTACGCGGCGCGCGCCGGGCTCACCTGCGCGGTGCTCGTGCCGGACGGCAAGATTGCGCTGGGCAAGCTCGCGCAGGCGATCATCCACGGCGCCAAAGTGCTTCAGATCAACGGCAACTTCGACGAGGCGCTCAACATCGTGCGCGAGCTCGGTGAGAAGTATCCGATCACCGTCGTGAACTCGGTGAACCCCTTTCGTATCGAGGGCCAGAAGACCGCTGCGTTCGAGATCATCGACGTGCTCGGCGAGGCACCCGACGCCCTTTGCATCCCCGTGGGCAACGCCGGGAATATCACGGCGTACTGGAAGGGTTTCCTGGAGTACAAGGCCGTCGGGAAGTCGACGCGACTCCCTCACATGCTCGGATTCCAGGCGGCCGGCTCGGCGCCCATTGTCGAAGGTCACCCCATCGACAAGCCCGAAACGGTGGCCACCGCGATCCGTATCGGTAACCCCGCCAGTTGGTACGGCGCCACCGCCGCGGCCAGTGAGAGCGGTGGATCGATCAAGGCCGTAACCGACGACGAGATCCTGGCCGCCTACCGGTTCCTCGCGGCGGAAGAGTCGGTGTTCTGTGAACCAGCGTCGGCCGCGTCGGTGGCCGGTCTCATCAAGTACGGCGTGGCCGAAGGCGCGACCGTGGTCTGCGTGAACACCGGCAACGGCCTGAAAGACCCCGACAATGCGCTCGCCGGAGCGCCGCCGCACCGCGCCGTCGACGCAACGACCGAAGCGATCCGCAAAGAACTCGACCTTTAGCCATCCGGCGCGACGCCTTCGTGTTGGGCGCCGCACATGAACACCGCGAGACGGGCGACGGTGTCGCCCGGGTTCTTCCACCGGTGACGGGTGCCGTTCTGCACCACGGTGTCGCCGGGTTGCAGGGTCACTTCGGCGCCGTCGTCTAGCTCCAACACGACCGTGCCCTCGAGCACGATTTCGAAGTCGATGGTGTTGGTCGTGTGCATACCCGGATCCGAGTGGTCCATGTACCGCATCATTCCGGGCATGCCCGCTTCGATGTCGGCGAGCCCCGCCGCGATGTCGAGGTCGGCGGGGCGCTCGGCGCCATCGGGCGGGATGGCGAACAGGCCGAAGCGGAAGCCGCCGGCCGGCGCGAAATACGTGTGATGCGGTGGCATCGCCCCGTCGTCGGGGAACTGCGGCGTGGCGTCACCGCCCCACAGCCGGTGAAACTCGGCACTGGGCATTAGCGCCGGTTCGATCGGGGCCACCGCCTGGTCGCTCACGAACACTGACTTGCCGGACGAATCGTGCCCGGTTACCACTCGGCGAACATTCATAGGGAATGAGTCAAGCAAATACGGTGTTTGCCCTGCTGGCGCCACTCCTTCGGTGGTGTGGTGCTACAGTCCGTTTCGCACCGACCGGGTCCCCTGAACTTTAAGGAACC
>JACCXE010000212.1 GCA_013697265.1 Actinomycetota bacterium
ATCCGACCCTCGGCGAAGTCGAGGCAGCGGTAGCGGCGATATGTCGCGACTTTCCCGACGAGTACTGGCGGGCCCGCGACGACGCGCACGAGTTTCCGTGGGCCTTCTACAACGCGATGGCTGAGGCCGGCTGGGTTGGCGTGGCCATACCCGAAGAGTTCGGCGGGGGCGGCGGCGGGATCACCGAGGCCGCCGTCGTGTTACAGACCGTGGCCGCCTCCGGTGCCGCAATGAACGGTGCGACCGCGCTGCACCTGTCGATCTTCGGGATGAACCCCGTCGTCAAGCACGGGTCCGACGCCATGAAGCAGAAGTATCTGCCCCGCGTCGCGTCGGGCGCCCTTCACGTCGCGTTCGGCGTTACCGAGCCCGACGCGGGCACCGACACCACCAACATCTCCACTAGGGCCTGGCGCGACGGCGACGACTACGTCGTGCGGGGTCGCAAGATCTGGACCTCCAAAGCGCTCGAGTCCGAGAAGGTGTTGTTGCTGGTGCGCACCACGCCCCTCGACGAGTGCGCCAAACGCACCGACGGCATGACGCTGCTGCTTGCGAACCTGCGGGACCCCGCCGTAGACATCGCGTCGATCCCGAAGGCGGGCCGTAACGCCGTGGCGTCGTGCGAGGTGCGCTACGACGACCTGCGAGTCGGCGTCGATGACCGTGTGGGCGAGGAAGGCCGGGGCTTCCACCATCTGCTCGACGGCCTCAACCCCGAGCGCATCTTGATCGCAGCCGAAGCGGTGGGGACGGGCCAGGTCGCGTTGGCACGAGCCGTGGCGTACGCAAACGAGCGGGTCGTGTTCGGTCGGCCCATCGGCATGAACCAGGGCCTCGCCTTCCCGCTGGCCGAGGCGCACGCGCACCTCCGGGCCGCGGAGTTGATGGTGGCCGACGCCGCTGCCCGTTACGACGCGGGCCAGCCCTGTGCCGAACAGGCCAACCTGGCCAAGTGGCTCGCAGCAGAGGCGGCGGGCTTCGCGACCGACCGGGCCGTTCAAACGCTGGGCGGCATGGGCTACGCCAAGGAGTACGACGTCGAGCGCTACTGGCGCGAGGCCCGGGTGTTTCGCCTGGCGCCGATCACGCAGGAGATGATCATGAACTACGTGTCCGAACACGTGCTCGGCCTGCCCCGCAGCTACTAGCAATCCGGCCGCCCCTGATACCGCAGGTATCGTCGACCGATGCGTGATCTGACCATCACCGGTGTGTGGACCCACACCGAAACGATGCCCGCCGCCGACGCGATTGCCCTCGCGCAACGCGTCGAGTCACTCGGCTATTCGACGCTGTGGCTGCCCGAGACCGCGGGCAAAGATCCGTTCGCCCTGATCGGCATGCTCGCTTCGCACACCACCGAGCTGCGCTTCGCCACCGGCATCGCCAACATTTTCCACCGCCACCCCGGCGTGATGAAGCAGGCCGCGATGACCCTGGCCGAACAGAGCGGGGGTCGGTTCCTGCTCGGCATCGGCGTGTCGCACGGCCCGATGGTCGCGGGCCTGCGCGGCCTCGACTACTCGAGGCCGCTCGCGTCGATGAGCAACTACCTCGACGCGTACGACGCGTCGCCCTATATGGCCTTTCCGCCGGCCGAGCCGCCCAAGCGGGTGCTGGCCGCGCTCGGGCCCAAGATGCTCGAGTTGGCACGGGACAAAGCCGACGGCGCGCATCCGTACTGGACCACGCCCGAACACACGGAGCTGGCCCGCAAGATCCTCGGCCCGGACAAGCTGCTGCTCGTCGAACAAAAGGTGGTCGGCACGACCGACGCCGGCACGGCGCGCCTCGCCGCCGCCGGGGCTTTGGCGATGTATCGAACGCTGCCGAACTACCGGAACAACTGGCTGCGGCTCGGCTTCACCGACGACGACATCGACGGCGCCGCGCCGCGGTTCCTCGATGCGGTGGTCGCGTGGGGCACCACCGAGGCGATCAAGTCACGCGTGCAGGAACACACCGACGCCGGCGCCGACCACGTGTGTGTTCAGCCGCTCGATCCGCAGAACCGCCTGGGTGCGGTGGACTGGGACGTGCTCGAAGCGCTCGCGCCGACTTAAGCGCTCTTTTGCCGGGCGCACGCTTGGGCCATGGACCCCGCCTGCCGGGTGAAGAGCTTGGCGTCCTCGTTGGCGTCGAGTAGCGCGTCGACCGTGACGTAGTTCAAGAACTCGCGGCTGAGGCACTGCACGGTGTCGAGCGGTGCGCCGGCCGCGAACGCACCTTGAAGGAACTGGAGCCGTGACACCGGCACGATCAACGAGTTCTCGGAGCCGGCGCGGGGCGCCGGGATGTCGTCGGCCTCGCAGGCCGAGACCTCAACTCGGGTGGCGTCGCCGGTGACGCTGACCCGTTCGGCACTGAACGCGGTCTTCCACTGGTCGAGGGCGCCGCGCATCTCGGTGACGTCGTTGGGGCTGTCTCCGACGAACACGGCGCGAATGCAGTCGCGGCCGTCTTTCTTGTATCCGATCGACGAGTCGCCGCCCCAACCGTCGACGGCGCGCAACGCGACTCGCTCGTCTACGTGCGCGGCAAGCGTCAGGTACCAGGCGAGCGCGCTGAACGGGGTCGGGGCGTCGGTGCGCTTTTCGCCTGCGACGACCTTGGGCGCGCGCACCTTCTGGGGTTTTTCACCGGCGAGCAACGAGAAGATGTTGAGCAACCCTTCGTCGCTCGGGACCGGCTTCCTGAAGAGCGCGTTCAGGTCCTTGGTGCTCTTCACTTGTTCGTACAGCGTGGTCATCGGTTCGCCCAACACGTAGGGGGCGCCGAAAAGTTGCTCGAGAATCGGCGCCACATCGACCTCGCCGTGATCGTCGTTTGACTCCTCGAACGACTTCTCGTAGGCGGCGCTGTCGGCCTCGTTGAGTTGCTCCACGTACGCGGTCTCGATGCGGCTGGCGTCGCCTTCGCCCAGCGCCTCGAACAGCGAGTCGGCGCCGTCGGTGCTGAATTCGCGCGACAGGTCGAAGTTCTGGTCTTGCAGGGCATGGGTCATCTCGTGAACCAGCGTGACCCGCGTCGAGACATCGATCTTGGTGCCGAACACCACGATGTCTTCGGTCTCAGGGTCGTAAAACGCGCTGGTGCCGTTCGCCTGGATGTCCTGCACGTCGTCGAGCAGGTTCGTGTCCTTGTCGATCAGGCCCAAAGCCCGGGACTGTCCGGCGAAGCGCTCGAGTTCCTCCTTCTCGGCCGTGCTGAGGCTGACCTCGCCGTCGCCCAAGATCCGCTTGCGGTACTCGGCGGGGCTGAGATAGCTGATCCTCACGGCGTGATCGAAGCGCAGGTGACGGGCGTCCTCCACGAAGGCGGCGAGCGGAGCGACCTGTTTGTCCCAGCGGGACGGATATGCCGGCTCAGAATCGATCGACCGGAGCGCGACGACGTTGAGCACCAAGAGCGCGGCGATCGTCGCGAGCAGCGCGCCCTTCAGGTTTAACTTCACTCGGTTCCTCTTCCGGCCCACGCGGCGGGATCGGTCAGCCAACCGAACGAGGCGCGAACGATCGGGTCGGGCATTTCGTGCCCGCCGTTGAACTCGATGTATTCGACGTCGTAGTCGTTGTTGTGCAAGCCGACCGCAATGGGCCTTCCACACCTATCGATCGGAAGGATCGGATCCTGAGTGCCGTGCGAGACAAAAACGCGTGGCTTGCCTACTTGCGCCTTCGGCGCCAGGAAGCCGGGCGACCAGGCGACGATCGCCTCGAACAGGTCGCCGTTCATCACGCCGAGCGACAATGCGTAGGACGCGCCGTCCGATATCCCGCCGACCGACACCTGCGTGGGCGACACGTCGCAGCGGTCGAAGGCGTAGGCCAAGGCAGAGTCGCAGTAGGCCACGTCGGGGCCATACCCGCCGAGCAGCACGTCCCATGACGTGCCGTCTTCGCGGGAGTCCGGGATCACCATGATCAGGCCCGCATCATCGGCCGCGGCGACCAGAGGCCGCGCCATCCACTTCGCTTTCATGGTGGCGCCGTGCAGCACCAGCATCAGCGGACGGGGGCCGTCGGCTTCGGGCACGTAGATGAGGCCGTCCCGTTCGCCGTCGCTCAGCCCGAGCGGATGCAGC
>JACCXE010000214.1 GCA_013697265.1 Actinomycetota bacterium
GTCGACCCGCCGCTCCAGGTAATCGCCAGATCATCTCCGCGGTGTGCCTCGTCTTGCGTCATCGGTCGAAGCGTAGGTCGCGGCCTCGCTGACCTCAGCGAGTGATCTTCGACCGCCACCGCTTCGACGCGCCCAAGTGCCGATCGTCGTACTGTCGAAGATTCAACGTGCGTGGTCGATTCCCGCGTAACGACGAGTGCGGCCGCGGCGCTTCGCGAACTCGCCATCAAGCGTCAGCTTCGGGTCGTTTTCGGCGTGATGGCTCGACGGGACCTCGCGGAACTCCAGCACGAGGTATCGCCGGTGCGGGCCAGCGGTGGACCGCGGCCGTCGACCGGAATGGCAAGGCCAAGAACTAGACCAATACGCCGCTACTGCCCGGTTGGGGTGTCTTGCTTCGGCGGCCGGGGCGTAGGAGAGAAACCGAATTACCGGAGACCCAGTGCGCAACGTAACGCGGTACGGACTGCTGGTGGTGACCTGCTCGCACCGCGCCATACATTCGCTACAACGTGGCCGAACGCGCCGGCCCGACGGGCGGCACTGGCACCGAGTCGAACGGCGGCCGTTGACTCCAGCGCCGCGCTTAGCGCTACGGCGCGGCGAGGTTCGGCCGTCCTACTCTGTGGCGATCGCGGCCAGCACGTCGAGTTTTCCGGCCCGGCGGGCCGGGAAGATCGCCGCAACGAGGCCAGCGAAGGTCGCGAACACGATCAGCAGTATCAGGGTCGGAACGGGCACTGCGACGGTGGTGATGAACGACGCGGGAAGCGCAGCGAGCCCGGCGAGGCCGAACAGCACGCCGACGGCCACACCGATCGTGGCGCCGAACGTCGAGACGATGGCGCCCTCCCATCGGACCATGCGTCGGGTTTGTCGTCGCGTCATGCCTACGGCGCGCATGAGGCCGATCTCACGGATCCGTTCGAGCACCGACAACGCCAGCGTGTTCGCGATACCGAGCACCGCGATCGCGATCGCCAGCAGCAACAACACGTTGATCACGATCAACAACTGGTCGACCTGGCCGCTCTGGCTCGCCACGAACTCGTCGCGGCTTTGCACCTTGAGTTGAGGGAAATCCTTGAGCACCGGAGCCAGTGACGCCTCGAGCGCCGATTTCGACACGTCACCCTTCGTCTTGATCGCCACGAACTGGTCGAGCCGCTCGCCATAGTTCGCGTCGTAGGCGGCGATCGAGATCATGTAGTTCCCCGCGATCGTGGCGTCGTGGTACACGCCAGCAACGGTGAACTGTTTCTTGCCGGTTCGAGAGAACTCGATGTCGACGGTGCCGCCAACCTTCAGGCGAAGGTCGCGGACCGGGCCTTCGTGCACCAGGATCGACGTATCGTCGAGCCGGTCGAAGCCGCCGTCGGTAAGGCCGATGTCGACCAGGTCAGCAATGGGACGCGGGTCGACGGCAGTGACCATCTTGGTCGCGCCTTCGACCCGAAAGGCTCCGAAGCGCAGGGGCGACGCGGTGTCGACGAGCGGGCTGCTACGAATCTTTTCGCCGACCGACGGGCTGAAGCCGAAGTCGTTGAAGCTGCCGCCGGCTACGAGGTAGTCGGCCTTGAGGGACTGGTCGGTTGCGTCCTTGACCGAAGCCTTCAGCGACGCGCCAACGATCGTGGCCATTGTGACCAGCGCAAGACCGACCGTCAGCGCCGACGCGGTCGACGCGGTGCGCTGCGGGTTGCGCACGGCATTGTCACGGGCGAGGCGCCCCGGGGTCTTGAGCAGTTTTTGCGCAGGCAGGCCCAGTACTCCAGTGATGCGGCCGGCGACGAGCGCGCTGAGCACGGACACGCCGAGGAACACACCGATGGCGCCGAGCGCCAGATTCGTCAGTACCGGGCGGGTGCCGTCGGCCAGGAACAAACCGTTGGCGAGCAGCAATGCGCCGGCGGCGGTGAGTACACCACCGACGATGACACGGCGTCGACCACGCAGGCTGTAACTCGTGGCGTCGTCGCGTAGGGCGGCGAGGGGCGCAACGGTAGAGGCGCGAACGGCCGGCATGATCGACGCGAGGACCGTGACCCCGATACCGAGCACCAGTCCGATGATGGCTGTGCGCGGCTTCAGGATCGGGTTGCCCGACGGCAGCGTGAAGCCGATTGCGCTCATGAGCGCCTGCAAGCCGCGGGCCAGCACGAGGCCACCGCCCACACCGATGACCGATGCCACCG
>JACCXE010000226.1 GCA_013697265.1 Actinomycetota bacterium
CCCCAGTGGTACCCCTTGCCGGGGGCTTCATGAGCCGACGTGAGCGGCGAGCCGATCATCACCGCGTCGGCGCCGCAGGCGATGGCCTTGGCAATGTCGCCGCCGCGGCTCATGCCCCCGTCGGCGATGACGTGCACGTACACGCCGGTCTCGTCGAGGTGACGCATGCGCGCACCCGCGGCGTCGGCGATCGCGGTCGCCTGCGGCACGCCGAGGCCCAACACACCGCGGGTGGTGCACGCGTTGCCGGGGCCGACCCCGACAAGGATGCCGACCGCGCCGGTGCGCATGAGGTGCAGCGCCGCTTGGTACGAGGCGCAGCCACCGACGATCACGGGGATGTCGAACTCGCGGATGAACTTCTTGAGGTTCAACGGCTCGACGGTTCTCGACACGTGTTCCGCGGATACGACCGTGCCCTGGATCACGAACAGGTCGAGCTCGGCCTTGAGGATCGTCGACGCGAACTGCTCGACGCGCTGGGGCGTGAGAGAGGCGATGGCAGTGACGCCGGCGTCTTTGATTTCACGGATGCGCTGGTGGACGAGGTCGGGCTGAATCGGCTCGCTGTAGATCTGCTGCATACGAGCGGTGGCTTTGTCGGTGTCGAGCTTGCTGATCTCGTCGAACAGCGGCTCGGGGTCTTCGTAGCGAGTCCAGAGGCCCTCGAGATTGAGCACCCCGGCGCCACCAAGGCGGCCCATCTCGATCGCGGTCGCCGGGCTGACCACGCCGTCCATGGCCGAAGCCAGCAGCGGCAGGTCAAACCTGAAGGCGTCGATTTCCCAAGAGATGTCGACGTCCTCTGGGTCGCGCGTCCTTCTGCTCGGGACAATCGCGATGTCGTCGAACCCGTAGGCCCTCCGACCGCTCTTGCCGATCCCGATCTCGATCTCAGCCACGCCCGGCCCTCCACAAGCTCGTCAAGTAGGAAAGTCTAGCGGGCGACCCGCCGAATCCTTGAATGCCGTATGGCGTGTTGGTAACAGCCGATAGGTACCACGTGCCCGCTCTTCTTCGTTGTGCCCGCTTAGCTGGCGGTGTCCTGTTTGCCGCCGCCTCGTCACTGTTCTTGGTGGTGTCGGGAGTGACGCCCGCTAAGGCCGAGCCAGCCGCCGCTTGACCCGTTACGGCCCAGGGGTGTCTAACGTCGGCGCGTGGAGCGGGCGCTGATTCGCAAGATCAAGCGGCCAGGCCCGATATCGACCTGGGCCGGCCACGTCGTTTCCGATGACGAGTTCGGTCTTTGGGTTTTCTCACCCAACGGAACAATGGTTCACACCGACAACGACGGCGTCGCGACGATCAAGTTGTTCGGAAACGGCCACGGCCCGGGCGTTCTCTGCCTCCTGCCTAGCGACGAGTGGTGGCTTGGCTGTTGGTGGACACGCGAGCCGGGCGAACCACGCCTCGCGATCGACGCATGCACGCCCCCCGTGCTGATCGACGGCATCTGGACATGGATCGACCTGGAGCTCGACGTCTTCCGCGACAGCGACGGCGTCGCGGTGATCGAGGACGAGGACGAGTTCGACGACGCGGTGGCGGCGGGCCACATCCCGCCCGACGAACAACGCGAGGCCCTAGCCATCACCGCCGCGATGGAACGGCAGCTGCGCGAGCGCGTGCCGCCCTTCGACGAGACGGGTTGGCGACGCCACGACGAAGCCGCGGCCCTCGGGTTGCCACCACTCGCCGCGGACTGACCACCGAGCGACACCGCCCGCGCTAGACGACGACCGCGGCACCCCATCGGTCGTAGGCATCGGCCAGTTCGTTGATGGCGGCTGCACAGTCGCCCCCGAACGTCGGCCCATGCATCGGCGCGAGCGTCTCAACGCCGAGGTCGGCGAGACCGCGGATGACCGCGCCCGTGGCCGGGTGCAATGACGAAGAGCCGGGAAAGTCGTTCTCGGCGTCGACGGCCGGCCCCACGATGTCGTCCGGGGTCGACGGCGCGAACGCGCCCATCTGTGTGAAAAGGTCGCCGCAGAACAGGGTCCGCGTCGTCTCGTCGAACCGACGGGAACATCCACCGCATGCCCGTGTGAAACAACAACGGTTCGTCGGCCAGCACGAGGTACTGACTCAGTCCGAAATTCATGGCGGGGATGTGCGTGGTGAGTTGATAGATGTCGGTCGCGATCTCACTCACGCGCACGTCACCAACGACCGTCGATGTCATGACTTCGTCGCCGTGATCAGCCAGGCGGCGGTGTTGAGTTGGACACCGTCGGGTGTTTCGTTTTCTACCAGCAGCTGACGGATGTTCGCGTCGGCTTGGGCGAGCTGAGCCTCGTCGAGTCCGTGGCTCAGTCCCTCGACGATGCCCATCGTCTTGACCCACCTGTACGCGTCGTCGACGTCGACACCAAAGTCCATCGGCTCATCGACGGCGGTCAGCTCGACCCCGGTGTAGCCGGCCGATTCGAGCATCATTCGAACCCGGTCGGGATCGGCGAGGGAAAACGGCGTCGGCGCGTCGGGCGGCGGCATCGGCAGATCACGTCCGGCCGCGAGAGCGCCGCGAAGACCCATTAGCCACTCATTCTCGGGCAGCGTGCGCCAAGCCAATAGCGCCAGGCGTCCCGAATCGCGCAGCCCGGTCGCCATATTCGAAAACGCCGCAGCCGGATCGCTGAAGAACATCGCTCCGAAGCTGCTCAAGGCGATGTCGAACGACGAAGGCGTAAACAGGTACACCTGCGCGTCCGCTTGCACGAACTCGATGTTCTTGAGACCTTCTGCCTCGCTGCGTTCTCGCGCGTGGCCCAGCATTCGTTTCGATAGGTCGAGCCCGAGGACGTGGCCGCTCGCGGCAATGCGGGCAGCGGCGCGCGTCGAGTGACCGGTACCGCAACCGATGTCGACGACATCGTCGGTAACGCCGATTAACTGGGCGTCGGCAAAGTGGTTCCAAATGCGCCAGCCTGCGTGCTCGTAACGGTCGGCGTGATCAGTCCAGACGTCGCCTTCGTGACCGTCCCACGCCTCGGCCTGCTCGGTGTTCACTATCTGCATTAGGTCTGCTCCCGGCTTCTATACTCCCTTAGAGAGGAAGCTATACAACCAAAGGGAGTATGTCAATGGCGACGTCGAAGCTCACGCCTACCTCGTATGCCATCTTGGGGCTATTGGCTGTAAAGCCGTGGACGACCTACGAATTGACACAGCAAATGCATCGCGCTCTCGGGCAGTTCTGGCCCCGCGCCGAGAGCAAGCTGTACGAAGAGCCGAAGAAGCTGGTCGCCGCAGGCCTCGCCCGCGCCACGCCGGAGACCGTCGGGCAACGGCCACGCACCGTATACTCGATCACGCCGAAGGGCCGCCGCGCGATGGCGGCGTGGGTGCCGAGCCCCGGCGCCGGCCCGGTCATCGAGTTCGAACAACTCGTGAAGGTCTTCTTCGCCGAGCACGGAACGAAGGCCGACCTGTTGCGCAACATCGAAGGTGTTCGTGCGTGGGTCGACGTCCGGCAAGAAGCCGGCGGTGGCGTTAGCCAGGCGTATCTAAACGGCGAGGGTGCGTTTCCCGAGCGCCTGCCGTGGCTTATTCTGTGCGGCCGCTTCCTCGACGACATAACGAGGACGGTGGAGGACTGGGTCGACTGGGCCGCCGCCGAGGTGGCGGGATGGCCCGAGAACCTAGCGCGGGCCGAGCCCGACTGGACGACCCTGGAGCGGATGGCAGCGCACAACGACGAATACCTCGCTCGACGCGAGGACGAAGCCGCGAGTTAACGCGTAGCGCTGTTACGTAGCGCCCGCAGGATTTGTTTCGCGACCGCTGAGTTCATCTCGTAGACCGCGGCCCGCCCGGCGCCGTTGAGTCGCTTGACGACGCCGTCCTGCGTTTCCGCGGCGTTGTCGAGCGTCGAGATGACGGCGTTCTTGGTCATCTCGTTGGCTTCGTAACCCATGCGGGTGAGCGCCTTGAACAACTCGCTCGACCGCACCGGCGCAGGCGCCGACTGTGCGATCACCGTCAGCGCATCTTTGGTTATCTCCGACGCTCGCTCCACGGCTTCGACGTTGGTGATCGCTTCCTCAGCTGCATCGAGGCTGACCAGCCAGCGCCGAACCTTCCGCACAATCTCGGCGTGCGTCTCACCTTCAAACGACAAGGTCGGCATGTCTCTAACGTAAACGCCTCGTGACAGGCGTGGGCACCATCATCAACATTGCCGCGATCACCGCGGGCTCGCTCGTCGGCGTGGTGATCGGCCGCCGCCTGGTCGAGCGCGTTCGGGGCGGCGTGATGGCGGTCCTCGGATTGCTCACGATCGTCAACGGCATCACCGACGCCCAGAAGACCCGCAACATCGTGTTCCCCCTCGTCGGCCTCGCTCTGGGCACCGCGTTGGGCGAGGCCCTGTCGCTGGAGGAACGCTTCGAACGACTCGGCGACCGGCTCGCAGCGCGCATTCGCAGCACGCACAACAACGTGGGCGAGGCGTTCGTCACGTCGAGCCTGGTGTTCTGCATCGGCCCGCTGGCGATCCTTGGTTCGCTTCAGGACGGATTGGGCCGTGGCTACCAGTTGCTGCTGGTGAAGTCCGGCCTCGACGGGTTCGCCTCGCTGATCTTCGCCAGCACCCTTGGTTGGGGCGTGGCGCTCAGCGCGATCGCGGTCGGCATCTACCAGGGTGCGCTCACCGCGGGCGCCAACCTGGTCGACCCGATACTCACGCCGCGGATGTTGACCGAGCTCACCGCGACAGGCGGTGTGATGGTGATGGCCATCGGTGTGCGCCTGCTCGACCTGCGCCGCATCCGGGTCGGCTCGATGCTGCCCGCGTTGCTCATCACGCCGATCGCGGTCGGCTTGTTCGCCCGATAACCGCAACGGCCATCGGTACGCTTGAGCGATGGCGCTTGCCCCCGAGCTCGACGATGAGGTCGCCGCGCTGCTGCGACGCGTAGGGCAGCGCTTCACGTCGGGTCGTCGTGCCATGGTCGACGCGCTCACGCACCTCGATCGTCCTGCGACAATTCCCGAGCTGATGGCGACGTCGCCAGGGCTCGCCGCAAGCAGCGCCTACCGACATATGACCGTGTTGGAACAGGCCGGAGTCGTGCGAAGGATCGTGCTCGGCGGCGACGATCACGCCCGCTTCGAACTCGCCGAGGCGCTCACCGATCATCACCACCACCATCTGATCTGTTCGCGCTGTGGCGCCGTCGACGATTTCACCGTGCCCGCCAAGTTGGAACGGGCCGTGAGCGACGCTCTCGACGAAGTCGCGGCGAACACTGGGTTCAAGGCCACCGATCACCGCTTCGACCTGATCGGGCTGTGCGCGAACTGCGCTAACGGCTAGTCCGTTACCAACTCCAGCAGCTCGCGCAAGATGCGCGCGGTGGCGCCCCAGATGATGTCGTGGGGCAAGTAGAAGAAGTTGATCTGACGGTTGTCGCCCCAAGGCGTGTCCCAACGCTCTTCTGCGAACACGCCCTCTGCGAGTAGCTGCGCGAGCGACACGTCGAAGACGAACTCCACTTCGTTGGGATCACCCTCGACATCAGGTCGACCGGGCAAGAACCCGACGATGGGGGTGATGCCCGAAGTGGCGGCCAGGGTTGAGATAGGCGTGAGCGTGCCGACGATCTCAAGGCCGGACGTGTCGAGCGCGATCTCCTCCTCGGCCTCACGAAGCGCGGCTCTGACCGGGTCCTCGCCCTCCTCGATGCGCCCACCCGGGAACGACACCTCGCTCGTGTGGCTGCGCATGTGCGACGCCCGGCGCGTCAGCAGTACACGCGCTTCGCCGTCCTCCTCGAAGAACGCGGCCAGCACCGCAGCGGCCTTGCCCGTCAGCGGGGCGTCTGCAACCACGGG
>JACCXE010000233.1 GCA_013697265.1 Actinomycetota bacterium
AGCGGGCGGTGAAGCTGCACCCGTCGGCGGTGATGCTCGCGCTGTTGGCCGGCGGCGCCCTCGGAGGGTTCTTCGGCTTGTTGCTCGCGGTGCCCGTCACCGCCGCGTTGCGGATCGTCGGGTCGCACCTGTGGCATCACCGTGTGCTGGGCGAGCCCATGGAGCTGGCGCCAAGTGGCTGAGCTACGCATTCCCCTGCGCTTGTGTGGTGTGGCGCTTGTCGCGATGGGACTGTGGTTCGCAGTGTTGGTTCCGCTGCACCCGAACATCCTCAACGGCGAACTTGCCGACGCCGTGCGAACAAGCGGCACGTGGCGCTTGACCCACGCCGCGATGTTCGTGGTGGGCATCGCGTCGGTGCTGGCCGCGGCGGGCATGGTTGCTTTGCACGAGCCGCGGTTCGGACGGCTTGGTTCAGTGGTGCTCGCGGTAACGGTGGTCAGCGCGTTCGCCACCGCGGCGACCGGCGCGCTCGAGGCGACGGTGTTTCCGCTGCTGGCCCGCACGTCTCCGGACACGATCGCGTTCGACGGGCCGCTGCTCACGTCTCCCTTGTTTCGATCGCTGTCGGGGCCCTGGTTGCTGTTGCCGCTCGACTTCGCATTCCTCGGATGGCTCGCTCGCCGCGCCGGTGAGTTCGCCGGGCCCGGCACTGCGCTCGCGATCTCGGGCGTGGCGTTCCTCGCGTTCGGGATGTGGTTCGTGCCCGTGCTCGGCCCCATCTCGTGCTTCGCGTTTGGCGGGGCCCTGATCTGGTGGGGCGGCCTCTTGTGGAGGGCTCAGCCGCGCTGATCGCGCGGCATGAAGGAGCGCTCCGACACCAGCGCCGGCCGCTCGTGGGGTGTCGGTCCGCTGGTGGGCACACCGGCCCGGTTCAGGATCACCCGCAGCACCTCTACGGCCATCGGCTTCAGTTGATGCATGGGCCGGTTGCGGTGGGCGCGTGAGGCGATGCTGACTTCGCCGACAGCGTCGGCACCGTAGCGGGCGGCGACGTCGAGCAGTAGGCCGACATCGACGCCGTAGCCGTCCACGAAGCCGACCTTCTCGATCGCTTCGCGTCGAATGGCGACCTCGCCCGCAAGCGGCTGGCGCAGGTGGGCCAGGGTTGGGAACAGCAGCGCCAACGCGGGACGAGCGGTGAGCTCTGTCACCCGTCCGCCTTCGCCCGGTTGGTCGCCGAGGGGGCGTTGGTAGGCGGCGCGGACCATCATCAGGCTTGGATCCGCGGTAAGCGCCTGCACCAGGGACGCCGCGGTTTCCGGACGCGGGTTGGTGACGTCGGCATCGAGGAACACCACTGCGTCGCTGGCCGTGTCGCGCACACCGGTCCACAGGGCGGCGCCCTTGCCGCGGCCCAACGACGGAATGACGCGGGCGCCGGCCCGTTCGGCCTCGGCTGCAGTCGCGTCGCTCGAACCGTCGTCAACCACCACAACGTCCGCGTTTGGCACACCGGCGAAGGCGTTGCGCACAACCTCGGCAACGGTCTCAGCCTCGTCCCGCGCCGGAATCACGATCGACACCGTGGTCATAGGCGAAGTCTTACGCGTTGCGACCCGCCCGCACGTGTCGGTACACTTGGACCCACTTATCCAGAGCGGTTGAGGGTTCGGGCCCTTTGATGCCGCGGCAACCAGTGCACACAACAAGCGCCAGGTGCCAATGCCCGATTCGATGAGAGGTATGGAATGACCTTCGTAGAGGCACTTCGGTGTCGGGAATGTGGCAAGACCTATCCCGTCGCTGCCCTGCACGTGTGTGACCACTGCTTCGGACCGCTCGAAGTCACCTATGACTACGACGCCATCCGCGCCAACGTCACCCGTGAGTCGATCGCCGAGGGTCCGCAGACCATCTGGCGTTACTCGGCGCTGCTGCCGGCCGAGTCGCCCGGCGCCATCGACATGGGCGCAGGCTGCACCCCGCTCGTTCGGGCCGACCGGCTCGCCGCCGAACTCGGTCTTGGCGAACTGTGGTTGAAGAACGACACGGTCAACCCGACCGGCTCGTTCAAAGACCGCGTCGTGTCGGTTGCGCTGGCCAAGGCCCGTGAGCTCGGCTTCAAAGTCGCGGCGTGCCCGTCCACGGGCAACCTGGCCAACTCAGTCGCCGCGCACGCGGCGCGCGCCGGCATGCGTTCGGTCGTGTTCGTGCCGAGCGACCTCGAGCCCGCCAAGATCGCCATGACCGCGGTGTTCGGCGGCACGCTGGTGGCCGTCGACGGCACCTACGACGACGTCAACCGTCTCTGCGCCGAGCTAACTGATGACCACGAGGACTGGGCCTTCGTCAACGTAAACGTTCGCACCTATTACGCCGAAGGTTCCAAGACGCTCGCGTTCGAGACGGCCGAGCAACTCGGCTGGCAGGCGCCCGACCATGTGGTCGCGCCGATCGCGTCGGGCTCGCAGCTCACCAAGATCGCCAAGGGCTTCCGCGAACTCGTGAAGGTCGGCCTAATCGAGGACACGCCGATCCGCATCAGCGGTGCGCAGGCCGACGGCTGTTCGCCGGTCGCCACCGCCTTCGCCGATGGCACCGACGCGATCCGTCCGGTGCGCCCCGACACCATCGCCAAGTCCCTCGCCATCGGCAATCCGGCCGACGGCTGGTACGCGCTCGACGAGGTCCGCAAGAGCGGCGGCGCGATCGGTTCCGTCTCCGACGACGAGATCCGCGACGGCATCGGCCTGCTCGCGCGCACCGAAGGCATTTTCGCCGAGACCGCGGGCGGCGTCACCATCGCCACGCTGAAAAAGCTGGCGGCTTCGGGGGTTGTGCGTCGCGACGAACGGGTCGTGGCCATGATCACGGGCCACGGCCTCAAGACGCTCGACGCCGTCACCGAACGGCTCAACCCGACCTTCACCATCCCGCCCACCCGCGCCGCCTTTGAGGCCGCGTACTCGCAGGAGGACTGAGCCCGCGTGGCCACAGCAGTTCGTATCCCCACCCAGCTCCGTCCGCTCGCCGGCGGCGCCAGTGAATTGACGGTCGAGGGCGAAACCGTTGGCGACGTGCTGAAGGCGCTCGAGGCGGCCCACCCCGGCTTCGGCGATCGGCTCTTCGACGAATCCGGCGCGCTCCGTCGCTTCGTCAACGTGTTTCTCGGCGAAGAAGACGTGCGCTTCCTCGACGGCATGAACACGCCGGTCGGCAACCACAACCTGTCGATCGTTCCTGCCGTCGCCGGCGGGTAACGCCCAACGCCCGACCGTCTCGTTGCCGAGCGCTCGCGTGCACACAGCTATTGCGGTTCGCACAACTTCCGATTGACGACGCGGTCCTCGAGCGGGCTGCCGCTATGGCTCTGGGGTCGGGCCTTCGAAATCTCGACGCGATTCACGTGGCGTCGGCGGAGATGCTCGGTGACGTAACTGGTTCGCTTTTCTCCCTCCGTAGTTTCGGGGGACGCACCCCGCGCCGCATGCAAGAGTTCTCGTGTGAGCGTGGGGACCGCGACCGCTGTCGCCACCGACGAACCGGCTGACCCTCCGAGAAGCGAACGCGATTATAGGCCCGCGCTTGTTCTAGGACTGATGGTGCTCACCTACGTGGTGGTGTTCGGAACGCTGACCTGGCGGCAGCAATCGAACTTCGGGACGTTCGGCTTCGACATGGGCATCTACGACCAGGGCATCTGGTTGTTGTCGCAGTTCAAAGCGCCGTTCGTTACGGTCCGCGGCCTCAACTACTTCG
>JACCXE010000252.1 GCA_013697265.1 Actinomycetota bacterium
CGTTCCTCGCCGTGCTCGCCTTGTTCGGCGAAAGCCGGCGCGCGCCGGTTGTTCGCGAGAAAGCGCGCGTTGCCGCGGCCGCCCTCTCCCCCCCGCGCCGCGAGGTAGCGCATGCCGTCGATGTCAAGGTCGACGAGCACTTCGCCGTCGGCGTCCTTAACCACCGTGCCAACCGGCACCGGCGCGATGTACTCGGCGCCGCGCTTGCCGTGCTTCTTTTGACCCTGGCCGTGCACGCCGTTGTCGCCGGCGCGGTGCGGGTGGTCGCGAAACGACAGGAGCGACGCGGTGTTGCGATCCGCCACGAGCCAGACGTCACCGCCGCCGCCGCCGTCGCCGCCGTCGGGCCCGCCGCGAGGGACGAGCGCTTCCCGCCGGAACGACACCGAGCCGGCACCACCGTTGCCGGCCTTGGCGTGTACCTGCGCGGTATCGACGAAGGAGGAGCTGCTCACGCCGGCACCAGTTCCAGGATGTGCTCAAGCTTGTCCACGGTCACCGCGAAGTTGGGGAGTTGGTCGATGATCGGCTGCTCGAAGGCTCGCGTCTCGTCGGAGATGGACGGGTCGGCGAGATGTTCGCAGCAGTTGAGCGTGTAGTTGACCCACGACGAGCAAGTGGTCGCGAACACCTCGAGACCGGTCGGCTCGAATCTTGCGCCGGTGGACCGGTACACCTCGACCATGGACGCGATCGTGGCTACCTTCGTGGCGTCGTCACCGTCATAGCCCCACGTGTAGAGGGCTCCAGCAAACTCGCAGGTGGCGTAACAAGCCCCGGCGTTGTCCCAGTCGACCAGAACCGCCGATCGATCGGCGCTCACGATCACATTGGTCCGATCCGGGTCGTTGTGGCATCCGACCGAGGCCTCGGTTGGATTCCGGCGTGAGATCTCGGCCAACGTTGGCAGCCAGCGACGCGCGCCTGCGACGTCGATGCCTTGCGTTTCGGCGACGTCGAGCGCTGTGACGACATCGGCGTTGGACGCGCCAAGGAACCACCCGTCCACCTCATCGCCCTCGCGGTGTCGAAGCGAGTGCAGGCGGCCAAGCGAGGCGGCGATGCTCATCGCAACGTCTTTCGGTGCGGGAGTGTCGAACGGCGTCATCGTTCCGTCGACCCACTCATAGGCTCGCCACCACGCCAACGATCCGTCCTGCACGACGATCGCGTCGTCGGATAGCAACGGGCGGGGCAGCGGCACTCCGGCATCCAGCGCCGCCAGTTGCAACGCGAGGTTCGCTGACTCGTCGCCGGTCGGCCCGTTGAAGAGCCGCTTCACGGCGAATCGGCCCTTGTCGGTCTCGAGCCGGAACACAACACCCATCGCGCCGCGGGCTACCTCGACGAGGTCGCGTCGGGGCTGGCCAAGCGCGAAGGCGCGGGCTACTTCAGAGGCGAGCATTGTGTCGGCCACGGGACATGGTCCCGCGGAGGCGCTAGAGGACGCTGACGATTTTGCGGCCGCGGCGTTCACCGAACTTGACCGCGCCGTCGGTGAGCGCAAACAGCGTGTCGTCGCCGCCCTTGCCGACGTTTTCACCGGGGTGGACCTTCGTACCGCGCTGGCGGACGATGATCGCGCCAGCCCTCACAACGCCGCCGTCGAACACCTTTACGCCGAGGCGCTGTGCGTTGGAGTCGCGGCCGTTTCGGGTAGAGCCGCCGCCCTTGGTCTTTGACACGTCAGGATCCCTTGCTGATTCCGGTGATTTCGATGGTGGAGAAGCTCTGGCGATGACCCCAGCGCTTGCTCTGGTTGGTCTTGTTCTTGTAGGTGAAGCCACGGATCTTCTTGCCGCGCCCCTCGCCCACAACTCGAGCCGCAACCGATGCGCCAGCCGCAGCCGGGCCCGCGAGCACCGTGTCGCCGTCGACCAGCATCAGCGGAACGAAGGAGACCTCGTCACCCGAGACCTTTTCTACGTCGACGCGCTGACCCTCGGTGACCTTGTACTGCTTACCGCCGGTGCGAATGACTGCATACATAGGGCGACGATTGTAGACCCTGGGGCCAGACGGCCGCTAACCGGCTACTCGGGGAGCAGGTAGTCGAACTCATAGGCGTGGTTGTTAGCGGCGTCGATGACCATGGAACCGGTGAGGCCTGCCAACTCGCCGGTGGCCGAGCCGGCGACGACGGTTATGTCCATGTGGCCCTCGCCCCGCAGCATGGTCGCCTTGTGTTGAAGCCAGAACGTGCCGGCCTTGCCGTGGACGGACCCGTCCACCAGTTCAAGGGCGACGTAGGCGGCGAACTCGGCTCCGGGATCGTTGGTGGCGACCATCTCACCGTGGCTCGAGCCAACGATGCCGCCCGAGAACTGTTTGTCGATCGACAAGCGGCCCAGGCCTGCGGGCGCGCCATCGTGCACGTCGAGCGGACCGAGGTTCACGTCAAAGGAACCCGAGGCGATTGGCACGGCTTAGAAGAGGTCTTCGGCGATGATCAGGCCGCGGCCATCACAGTTCGGGCACGTCTCGCTCAGGGACTCGACCAGGCCCTCGGAGATCCGCTTTCGGGTCATCTCGACCAGGCCGAGCTCGGAGATCTCAAACGCCTGCGTGCGAGTCTTGTCCCGAGACAGCGCAGCGCGGAACGTGCGCATCACGTCTTCGCGGTTGGGTCGGATCTCCATGTCGATGAAGTCGATCACGATGATGCCGCCGATGTCGCGCAACCGGAGTTGGCGGGCGATCTCCTCTGCCGCCTCGAGGTTGTTGCGGTAGACCGTCTCTTCGAGCGAACTCGAGCCGACGTTGCGCCCGGTGTTCACGTCGATCACGGTCAACGCCTCGGTGCGTTCGATGATGAGCGACCCACCCGATGGCAGCCACACCTTGCGGTCCAGCGCCTTGTGAATCTGCTCGTGCACGTGGAATCGCTCAAAAATCGGTAGGCCGCCTTCGTCGGCCGGGTCGTAGAACTCGACGCGGTCGGCCAGGCCGGGGCTGATGTCGCCGACATAGTCGTAGACGCGCTGCCACAACTCGCGGTCGTCGATCACGATGCTGCGGTACGACGCGTTGAACTCTTCGCGAATGACGCGCAGCGCGGCGGCCGGCTCGCGGTAAAGCAACGCCGGCGCCTTGACCCGCTTGGCTTCCAGTTCGATCGATTCCCACTGCTGAAGCAGGAGGCGCACGTCGGCAACCAGTTCGTCGGCGCTCACGCCTGCCGCCGCCGTGCGCACGATGAGGCCGTGCTTGTCGGGCTTGATGTCGTCGAGGATCTTGCGGAGGCGTTTGCGTTCGTCGTCGGGCAGCCGTTTGGAGATGCCGTACGTGTCGCTGTTGGGCACCAGCACGACAAACCGGCCGGGCAGCGACACTTCTTGGGTCAGGCGGGCGCCCTTGGTGCCGATGGGGTTCTTGGTGACTTGGCAGGTAACGACCTGTCCGGGGCGCAGAAGTTGTTCGATGCGCACCGTGTCGCGATCGGTGGTGTCGAGGTCACCGCGGTCATAGCGGACGTCGCCGCGATAGAGCACCGCGTTCTTGGGCGTGCCGATGTCGACGAACGCGGCCTCCATGCCCGGCAACACGTTTTGCACGCGGCCGATGTAGACGTTGCCGTCGATCTGGTTCGCGTCGTCAGATGGCCGCGAGACGTAGTGCTCGACGAGGGACCGGCCCTCGAGCACCGCGATTTGGGTGACGCCGTCGCGTACCTGCACGCACATGAGATAGCGGCCGACGGCCTTGCCGCCCCGGGTGCGCCCGACGCGCATGTCCTCGACGTTGACGGCGTCTTCGTCGCTCCGCTCGCGGTCGCGGCCGCGGCCCCGCCCCCCGCGTCCGCGGGGCTGGCGCGACCGTGAAGGGCGAGCGGAATCATCGTCGCTGCGCTCGGCCCGCTCAGGTCGTTCGGCCCGTTCACCGCCGGCGCGGTCGACTCGCGCGTCGGTGGTCGGACCAGTTGGCGC
>JACCXE010000264.1 GCA_013697265.1 Actinomycetota bacterium
TCTTCTTGCACGTACCAGCGGGCCACGATGCCGCCCAGGCTGTGGCCGACGATGTGCACCTTGTCCGCGCCCGTGAGCTCGCGCACCATCTCGACCCGGGCGGCCAGTTTCTCGGCAATCTTCGGTACGTCGTCGCACCACGGGTTGTAGTTCATGGTGTGCACGCTGGTGAAGCCATTGCGCCGCAGGCCCGCCTTCAACATCATCCACGCCGAGGCGTTGTGGCCGTAGCCGTGGACGAGCACTACGGGATGGTCGCGGTTCTGGTCTCCACAAGGCGTGCCCGTGCGCAACGCCACCTCGAGCATGCCCTGTGGGTACGCAACCACGCACCGGGCGACGGAGACAGCCTCCGACACCGTCGCTCGCACCATCGATCGCATACGTCCCCTTTCGGCAGGTGAACCGCCGATTTCTACAATCGGAATTGAGTTTTTCAGGTGGGAACGAAAAAAGTGGTGATGTCTTACTAAATCGTCTTGCGGAAGTTCACGAAGACGCGGCCTTTTACCACTTTGACCTCGAATCGACGCAGGCCGATGCCGTCGGCGGGATAGGTCGCTCCGGTGCACGGGTCGGTGTAGTGCTCGCCGTTCCAGGCCAGAGTGCAGGATCGGGGGGAGTTTGGCGCGTGGGCTTCGAACGCCCGCCACCCCTGGTAGAAGGGCCTGTCTTTTTGGTGGTCGACAAAGATGTCGATCGACTTGTCACGCAGGTCTTGAAACAACAACGGGTATCGGTCGGCGCGGATCCGGCGTTCCAGGGTTTTGGCGAAGCCGACGCGGAACGTGTCGCTGCCCAGGTTCACTTCGCTGTCGGGTTTGGTCGCCACCCGAAGCGCCACGACCGTCAGCAAGATCGCAAACGCGCTTACCGCCACGATCAACAATGCGATCGCGCGACGCCGGGCGACGCGCTCGCGACGCGTGAACAGACGGACCGGGGGCCCGGCCGGAGCGGTCATCGGAGGTAGCGGACGGTCAACGCGTCGTGTCGGCGCGCCCGGTCGCCTGGATTGGCCGCGTCGATGGCGGCGAGCAACCCGGTGCGGATCGAGTCGACGCCGCCCGGCATGATGCCGTCGATCGCGCCCAGGTCGAGCAGTTCGGGCGCCGTGAGCTTGAGCAACTTGGCGAACTCGGGCGCGCGCTGGGCGTCTCGACCGAGGATCACCGCAGCCCCCTCGGGGCCTATGACGCTGAACACTGCGTCGGGCAACAGCAACAGGCGATCGCAGGCGCCGAGAGCCAGCGCGCCGCCGCTTCCTCCCTCGCCCACGCACAGCGATACCGATGGCACGCGCAGAGAGGCCTGCGCGACGAATGTCTTGGCAATCTCGAACGCGATGCCTTCGCGTTCAGCGTCGGGCCCTGGCTCGGCGCCCGGCGTATCGACGAGTGACATGAACGGCAGCCGCAACCGGTCCGCCATCTTCAGGGCACGTCGCACGAGTTGGTACGCCTTGGGCGTGGGGCGGCCGGTGCCGGCGTGTCGGTCGCTGGCGACCATGATCACGCGTCGTCCGTCGAGGGTGGCGATGCCGGCCCGCACCACCGGATCGAGGCCCTTCAGCTCGATCCAGCTTTCGCACAACGCCGCAGCCCATTGCCAGCCCGACGGACGGCGGGCCGCTCGCGCGTTTTGCACCGCAGCCCACGCGTCAATCGGATCGCCGTCGGCGCTCACGGCGGCCAGCGCGCGCGGGAACGGCTCGGCCGGTTCGGGCGGAAGGTTGCGCAACCCGAGCACGCCCTCGACAAAGCGGGGCTGGTCGATCTCCGAGACGATGGCGTCGATTCGCCCGGCCTTGAACGCGGACTCGGCCGAGTGGCTTTCGGTGCTCACATCGACGTCGAGCGTCTCGTGGACGATGCGCGGTCCCGCGAAACCGATGAGCGCGCCGGGGGACGCGGCGCGCACGTCGCCGAGGGATCCGTACGACGCGTAAACCCCGCCCGTGGTCGGTGAGTGCATCAAGGCGACCTGCAGCAGGCCGGCGTGGGAGTGCGCGACGGCTGCGGCCGAGGTCCGCGCCATCTGCACCAACGCCACCATGCCCTCCTGCAAGCGGGCACCGCCCGACGTCGTGACAACCACGACCGGGAGGCGCTCGTCGGTCGCCCGCTGGAAGGCGCGGACCACCCGTTCGCCGTGCGCGCCGCCCATCGAGCCGCCCATCACATCGAAGCGCCCCTCGATCAGGGCGTAGTGCTCGGTGCGCCCGGTACGAACCGATTCGTTCTCGGGCGCGCTGTAACCCGGGAAGTCCAGGGGGTTCTCGCCGTGGAGACCCACGTCCCACTTCTCAACGAAAGGATGCAACGCCATTACCTCTCGTAGTATCCACCGCCGTGGAACGTCCTTATCGCGTTGTCGTCGCCAAGCCCGGCCTTGATGGGCACGATCGCGGCGCCAAAGTCATCGCTCGCGCCCTGCGCGACGCCGGTTTCGAGGTCATTTATACGGGTCTGCACCAGACGCCTGAGCAGGTCGTGGAAACCACGATTCAGGAAGACGCCGACGCCGTTGGGCTATCGCTCCTATCTGGCGCGCATATGACGCTGTTCCCGCGGGTGCTCGATTTGTTGAAAGACCGCGGAGCCGACCATGTTGTCTGCTTCGGAGGCGGCATCATTCCCGACGCCGATGT
>JACCXE010000287.1 GCA_013697265.1 Actinomycetota bacterium
TGGCGATCTCGTGCGACACCGTGCACGCCCAGAAGGCGTGGGCCGCGTCCGAGGGTTACAACTTCCCGGTGCTGGCCGACTTCTGGCCCCACGGCGAGGTGGCCAAGGCCTACGGCGTGTTCAACGACGCGCTCGGTTGCGCCAACCGCGGCACCTTCCTCATCGACAAGGACGGCGTGATCGTCGACGCGTTCTTCACCGACAAACTCGGCACCGCCCGCGAAAAGCCACGCTACGAAGAGGCATTGACCAAGCTTTAGTTCGCGTCGGGGTGGAAGTCGGGGATCGGCGCGGTTGTTGCTTCCTTCGGGAAATGCTCCATGTACCACGGCGCCACTTCCTTCCATCGTCCGTCGTCGCCGTAGCGCCACTCGAACTCGATCGTCGACGGCGGGTCGTAGGCGAGCATCGTGCCCTCCATCACCGGCGCGTCGGGGAACGGGAACACGAACTTGAGCGGCGCCCCGGCGGCGCGGTCGCCGTCGATGCTGGTCGGGAACCACACATCCAGGTGCTCTGGTTCGGTGATCGCGCGCCACACCTTCTCGCGCGGATGACGTAGGTCGCGCACGAACGCGACGCGCCCTCCCCCGGTCTGTGTCTTCTCGAGGGTTCCGTATGAGGTGTCAAGTGGCATGTCTGTTCTCCTATTCGTCGGGCATCTCGTCGAGATGCCGTTCCAGATCGTCGAGGGCGGCGGTCCACATGGCGCGGTACGGCGCCAGCCAAGCGTCGAGGTCTTGCAGCGGTTGGGGGCGTAGCCGATACAAACGACGCTGCCCGTCCACCCGCACCGCGACCAGTCCCGCGTCGCGCAGCACTTTGAGGTGCTTGGACACGGCGGGCTGACTGATCGACAGCTCGTCCACGACATCGCCAACGGCCATCTCGGCTTCGCGGAGCAGGTCGAGGATTTGCCGTCTGGTCGGTTCGGCGATCACTTCGAGGACGCTTGGCACACCGCTGAATATAGCTGAGTAATTATATATCTATCAAGTTATATAAGCGGTTTGATCAGGTACGCAGCGGGGTCGCGGTGTGCTTTGGCGACGGCGCCCGAGTCGTCGAACTCGTCCCACAAGTCGATTACTTCGTCCCAGAATTCGTACCCGAGCCGTTCGTACAAGCGCCGCGCGTCCGCGTTCGTGACCTCGACACCGATGCCGATGCGCTCGTAGCCCCGCTCGGCCGCCACGAGTTCGCAGGCCGCGATGACTTGGCTGCCGACGCCCTCGCCTGTGGGCCAAGCGTCGAGCGCGTTGATCTCGGGAAAGTCGCCGAAGCCAGCCCGTACTTCGTCGTACTTCGACCACCAGCGCAGGCGCACCCGTCCGTGAATCGTGTCGCCGTGCCACGCGATCAGCAGCAGCCCTTCGCCGTTCTCCTGCGCCTCGAAGCGTTCGCCTTCGTAGATGCGGCGGGCCTCGACGGGCTCGCGCGCGACCAGCGCGTCGAGGTCGGCCTTGGTGGCCTCGCGTACGTCGACGGGAATCACAGCGTCACCACGACACGCTGTCGCAACCAGTGTGGTCTTCGGGTTCGACCTGCAGCGTCGCGTGGGCCAGTTGGTAGCGGGCCACGAGCATGGCCCGCGCCTGGTCGAGCACCGCGTGCGCATCGCCGCCCCGGCGAATCATCAGGTGCGCGGTGGCCACATCCATCTCCGACGTCAGGGTCCACACGTGAAGGTCGTGCACATCGACAACGTCGGGCAACGCGGCGAGGTCGCTGTGGACCGCCGCGAGATCAATGCCGTCGGGCGCCGCCTGCAGCAACACGCGCAGCGCCTTGCGAGCCAGGCGGAAGGTGCGGGGCAGAATCCACAGACCGAGCGCCGCGCCCGCGATCGGGTCGAGCCACCACCAGTGCGTTACCGCGATCACCCCCGCCGACGCGATAACCACGGCGGACCCGACGAGGTCGGCCAGCACCTCGAGGTACGCGCCTTCCACATTCACGCTCTCCTTGGCCCCGGTACGCAACAAGCGGAACGCGACGAGGTTGGCGAGTAGACCGACAGCGGCAACCACCAACACCGGGGTCGACGCAAGCTCGGGCGCGTCGTTGATCCGTTGCGTTGCTTCGAACAACACGTAGGCCGCCACCCCGAACAGCAGGATCGCGTTGGCCAGCGCGGCGAGGATCTCGAGTCGGTACAACCCGAAGGACCGGTCTTCACGGGCCTGGCCCCGCGAGGCGAGATGAATCGCGGCGAGGGCCATGCCCAGGCCGGCGACGTCGGTGAGCATGTGCCCGGCGTCGGACAGCAGGGCAAGCGAACCCGTGGCGATCGCGGTCACCACCTCGATGATGAGGACAAGCGAACTGAGCGCGAGCGCGTAGGCCAGCGGCTTGGCGTGGCGGGCGCCGGCCCGAGCAACACCGTGGCTATGACCGTGGTTGTGCGAGTCGGCCACGAGTCTGATCGTACGGGAGTCAATAGGGTGAGGATCCATGGCGACCATTCACGGAACATGCGACGAAGGTTTCAGCGGCGTGCGAGACGTGCTGTCGGGCAACCTCGATAGCGGCGCCGACGTCGGTGCGTCCGTAGCCATCGTGAAGGACGGCGAACTCGTCGTGGACATTTGGGGCGGCGAGATCGAAGACCTCGACGGCAACACCGCGCCGTGGGCTCAGGACACGCTCATCAACGTGTATTCGACAACCAAGACGATGTGCAATCTGTCCGCGCTGATCTGCGCCGACCGGGGTCTGATCGATCTCGACGCGCCGGTCGCGAACTACTGGCCCGAGTTCAAAGCCAACGGCAAAGAGAACGTGCTCGTTCGCCACCTGCTCGGCCACACCGCGGCCGTGCCCGGGTTCACCGCGCTCATGCAAAAAGAAGATCTGTACGACTGGGACAAGACGTGCGCGGTGCTCGCGAACGAGTCGCCGTGGTGGGAGCCGGGCACCGCGTCGGGCTACCACGCGATAACACAGGGCTACCTAGTCGGTGAAGTCGTGCGGCGGGTCACGGGCAAGAGCCTGGGCACCTTCTTCCGTGAGGAGCTGGCCGAGCCGCTCGGTGCCGACTTTCACATCGGCACGCCGCCGTCTTGCGACCCGCGGGTGGCGCGCTTGGTTCCGTCGCCCGATCCGATCATCCCCGCCGCTACCGACTCCGCCAGCGTGGCCGGCCGCGTGTTCGGAAACCCGATCGTGTCTCCGGCAGAGTCGTGGACCGAGGCGTGGCGCCGGGCCGAAATCCCCGCGGCGAACGGCCACGGCAACGCGCGGTCCGTCGCTCGCGTCCAGTCGGTTGTGTCCCATGGCGGCGAGATCGACGGGAAGCGCTACATCTCGGCCGAGGGCTTGGAGCGGATATTCGAAGTGCAGATGAGTGGCCAGCCCGACCTCGTGCTCGGCGTGGCCATCACGCTCGGCATCGGTTACGGCCTCATCTCCGACGCGATGCCAGTAGCGCCGACCAAGCGCGGTTGTTTCTGGGGCGGATACGGCGGCTCCGTCGTCGTCAACGACCTCGAGAACCGCATGACCGTCGCGTTCGTGATGAACAAGATGGGCGGCACCACGACGGGCGACGCCCGCGGCATCGGTTGTGTGTGGGCCGCGTACGCCGCGATCAACGCTTAATGGCAGGACCCGTGTTCCATCCCGGCGGCAGGTAATTCGCTAGAACGTGGCGCCACCGTGTCGGCCCGTGCGCGTGTCCACAAAGAAGGGCTGCGGCCGCCAGATTACGGTGCGGCCGATGCAACGAATAGGGCTTCCGGACACGCGGGTTGTGGTCGCTGGGGCGGTCGACATCGACCAGAACGGGGACGGGATCATCCCGCGACGGTTGTCGAACCAGTGGCGGTATCAGTACCCACTTGACGTTGAGGTTTTGGCCTCGTCGCCGTCGGGAGTGCGCCTCGCGTTCACCACCGACTCGAAGTCGATCGGGGTCGAACTGCTGGCCACGCATTTCCAGTTGGGGACCGGCGAGGGGTTCCGGGCGGCGATCGACCTCGTCGTGAATCGCGAACTGGTCGAGTCCCTACCATTCAGCGAGGGCAACGCGATCGTGGTCGACGCGAAAACAGGTTCGTTCGACTTCGTGGCTGGCCAGCCGACAACCGTCGACTTCGCCGACGTGCCCGACGCCGAGTTCGTCGAACTGTGGCTGCCGAGCAACTCGACGTGTGAGCTGCGCGCCATCCACATCGATGCCGACGCGACCATCAGCGCACCGCCGCCCGACCATCGCCGGCGCTGGGTCCATCATGGCTCGTCGATCAGCCACTGCCTCGAGGCCCACAGTGGGTCGCGCACGTGGCCGTCGACCGCCGCGCAGATCGGCAACGTGCAGCTCACAAACGTCGGTCTGGCTGGTCAGTGCCACCTCGATCAGTTCACGGCCCGCACCATCCGGGACCATCCGGCCGATCTGTTGAGCCTGAAGGCCGGCATCAACATCGTCAATGGCGACACGCTGCGCTTGCGCACACTCGCGCCCGCTCTGCATGGCTTCCTCGACACGATTCGAGAAGGCCACCCGAACACGCCGTTCCTCGTGATCTCGCCGATCTTGTGCCCAGCCCACGAAGAGCACGCGGGTCCGAGCGACGGATCGTCGGGCACCACCGTCGCGCTCGGTACCCCGGTCACCGAGGCGCAGGGCGCGCTCACTCTCATCCAGATTCGCGAGATCGTCAGCAATGTGGTCGCGGCCCGTCGCACCGCGGGCGACCCAAACTTGCACTACCTCGACGGACGGATGCTGTTTCACGAAGCCGATCTGGCCGACCTGCCCGATGGCCTGCACCCCAACGGCGACGGCTACATCCGCATGGGCGAGCGCTTCGCCGCCTACGCGTTCGCGGCCGACGGACCCTTCGCGACTTAGCCGATCCAGAGGTTTACGCCGATATGGCAGGAAGATAACCGCGCGCCCTTCGGTTAGAACTGGCTTATGCGAGCGATGTTGCGAGATCCCGAAGTCGCGTACCGGCGTCGGTGGCTCACGCTGACCGTTTTGTGCGTGAGCCTGTTGGTGATCGTGCTCGACAACACCATCTTGAACGTGGCCATCCCCACTCTGGCCCGGCCCAAGAACGTCGGCGGCATCGCGGCGTCGGCCAGTCAGTTGCAGTGGATCGTCGACTCCTACACCGTCGTGTTCGCCGGCCTGCTCCTGACCGCGGGCAGCCTGGGCGACCGCTTCGGTCGCTACCGAGCGCTCGTGATCGGTTTGTCGATCTTTGGTTTCGGCAGTCTCCTGAGCGCGCTGAGCAACTCGCCCACGTCGCTCATCGTCACTCGCTCGCTGATGGGTATCGGCGGCGCGTTCATCATGCCCTCGACGCTGTCGATCCTCACCAACGTCTTCCACGACCCGCACGAGCGGCGCAAGGCGATCGGTATCTGGGCCGGCGTGGCTGGCTTGGGTGCCCTGGGCCCGATCACGGGCGGCTTCCTGCTCTCGCACTTTTGGTGGGGCTCGGTGTTTCTCGTGAACGTGCCCATCGTCATCGCCGGCCTCGTCGCCGGCTACTTCCTGATCCCCGACTCGCGTGACCCGTCTACGCCCAAGCTCGACCCGGTCGGCGCCCTGTTGTCAATCGCCGGCTTGAGCGTTGTGCTCTGGGGCGTGATCGAGGCGCCGTCGGCTGGATGGACGGCGCCCCAGACCCTGCTCGCTTTCGGCGTGGGCGCCGCGGTCCTGGCCCTGTTCATCCGTTGGGAACTGACCTACGCGAGCCCGATGCTCAACATGCGCTTCTTCCAGAACCCGCGGTTCTCGGCCGCGAGCGGCGCCATCACGCTTACCTTTTTCACGCTGTTCGGGACGCTGTTCATCATGACGCAGTACCTCCAGGTGGTGCGCGGCTTCTCGGCGCTGAAGGCCGGTCTGGTGCTCGGGCCCCAGGCCCTGATGATGTTGACCTTCGCCCCGACCTCGTCGATCTGGGTGGGCAAGTTCGGCAACAAGCGCGTTGTGGCCACCGGGCTTGGCATCGTGGCGATCTCACTGCTGCTCGTGAGCCGCCTCACGCCCGACACGCCGACAATCCTCATCATCGGCACCACCATGATGATGGGCGTCGGCATGGCGAACATCATGGCGCCCGCCACCGACTCGATAATGGGCTCGCTGCCCCGGGCCAAGGCCGGAGTTGGTTCCGCGGTGAACGACACCACGCGCCAGACCGGTGGCGCCTTCGGCGTGGCCGTGTTGGGTTCGCTGTTGGCGTCGCGGTACTCGAGCGAGGTCACCCACATCCTGGGCACGCACATCGCCGGTGAGGTGAAAGACAACGTGGGCGCCGCGCACGCCTACGCCCTCACCGCGTTACGCGATCAACCCGAACTCCAGCGCCGCATCGTCGACGCCGCGAACACGGCCTTTGTGTCCGGCTTTCATCTCGCCGCGATCGTGGGTGCGTGCGTGATCGCGCTTACCGCCATCGCCGTACTGAAGTTCCTGCCGGCGCGCGGCGACGAAATGGGCTCAGGCACCCCAGACGACGCGCACGTTGCTGCGGATGTCGGCGGCTGACACACCGACGAGCAACTCGAACTCGCCCGGCTCGGCCCGCCAGGCGTGGATGGCCGGGTCCCAGTACGAGAACGAGCGGTCGTCGAGGGTGATTTTCGCTGTCTTCGACTTGCCCGCCTTCACGTGCACGCGTGCGAAACCCTTGAGTTCCTTCTCGGGCCGCACCAGCGACGATTCGACGTCGCGCACGTAAAGCTGCACCACGCAGTC
>JACCXE010000328.1 GCA_013697265.1 Actinomycetota bacterium
AAATGCTTGACGTCAATCTCTTCGAGTCCCTGAAGATCGGTCTGGCTAGGGCTGATGACATCCGTGAGTGGTCCAAGGGCGAGGTGAAGAAGCCCGAGACCATCAACTACCGCACGCTGCGTCCTGAGAAGGACGGCCTGTTCTGCGAGAAGATTTTCGGTCCCACGAAGGACTGGGAGTGCTACTGCGGCAAGTACAAGCGGGTGCGCTTCAAGGGCATCACGTGCGAACGCTGCGGCGTTGAAGTCACGCGCTCGAAGGTGCGTCGCGACCGCATGGGCCACATCGAGCTCGCCGCTCCCGTCGTGCACATCTGGTATCTGCGCGGCACGCGTTCCTGGCTTGCCTACCTGCTCATGGGCACCGAGGCCCGTGAAGAGCTGAAGGCCAAGCAACTCGAGAAGGTCATCTACTTCGCGGCCAACCTCGTCACATGGGTCGACGAAGACCGTCGCCACACCGACGAGCCAACGCTGGAAGCAGAACTGCTCGAAGAGTTGGGCGAGATCGAGAAGCAGCGCGATCTCGACATCGACCGTCGGTTCAAGGCGCTCGAAGCCGAGCTGGCCGAGCTCGAGACGGCCAAGGCCAAGGACAGCGAAGTCAAAGCTCGCCAGAAGGTTGCCGACAAGGAGCTCGCCGGCATCCGCGAGCGCTCCGACCTCGAACTCGATCTGGTCAAGCGCGCGTGGGACGAGTTCCGCAACCTGCATGCCCGCAAGATCATCGAAGACGAGTTGTTGTGGCGCGAGCTGGCCGACCGCTACGGCGAGTACTTCGAAGGCGGCATGGGCGC
The DNA here is from genome assembly GCA_013697265.1 of Actinomycetota bacterium. Taxonomy (GTDB): domain Bacteria; phylum Actinomycetota; class Acidimicrobiia; order Acidimicrobiales; family JACCXE01; genus JACCXE01. The sequence goes on from JACCXE010000328.1 coordinate 797, forward strand.
CGAGGCCATCTCGTCGCTCATCGACCGCATCGACTTCGACATCGAAGAGGTCAAGCTGCGCGAGGGCATCGAGGCATCCGACGGCCGCAAGCCTTTGTCGGTGCAGCGCAAGCAGAAGGCCATCAAGCGTCTCAAGATCGTTGCGGCGTTCAACCGTCGAAATGACTCGGGCAAGCGCGTCAACGACCCGCGCTCGATGATCCTCGAGGCTGTCCCGGTTATTCCGCCGGACCTGCGCCCGATGGTGCAGCTCGACGGTGGTCGCTTCGCGACCTCCGACCTCAACGACCTGTACCGCCGCGTCATCAACCGCAACAACCGCCTCAAGCGACTGCTCGACCTTGGCGCTCCCGAGATCATCGTGAACAACGAAAAGCGGATGCTGCAGGAAGCCGTTGACGCGTTGTTCGACAACGGTCGTCGCGGCCGCCCGGTTACCGGTCCTGGTAACCGGCCGCTCAAGTCGCTGTCCGACATGTTGAAGGGCAAGCAGGGCCGGTTCCGTCAGAACCTGCTCGGCAAGCGCGTCGACTACTCGGGCCGTTCGGTCATCGTGGTTGGCCCGACCCTGAAGCTGCACCAATGCGGTCTGCCCAAGCTGATGGCGCTCGAGCTGTTCAAGCCCTTCGTCATGAAGCGCCTGGTCGACACCGAACTGGCGCAGAACATCAAGTCCGCCAAGCGCATGGTCGAGCGTCGCAAGGCGCCCGTGTGGGACATCCTGGCCGAGGTCATCAAGGAGCACCCCGTGTTCCTGAACCGCGCGCCAACGCTGCACCGCCTCGGCATTCAGGCCTTCGAGCCGGTCCTCGTCGAAGGCAAGGCCATCCAGATCCACCCGCTCGTCTGCACGGCGTTCAACGCCGACTTCGACGGCGACCAGATGGCCGTGCACCTTCCGCTGTCGAGCGAGGCGCAGGCCGAGGCTCGCATCCTCATGCTGTCGGCCAACAACGTGTTGTCGCCGGCCACCGGTCGTCCGATCACGGTGCCCACCCAGGACATGGTGTTCGGCTGCTACTACCTCACTCTGGTCGTGCCCGGCGCCCACGGCGAAGGCCGCGTGTTCCGGAACTTCTACGAGGTCGAGCAGGCCTTCGAAGCGGACGACGTGTCCATCCACGCGTTGATCACTTATCGCACCGAGAAGGTCAATGAAGCGGGCGAGACCTATCTCGACAACCTCCAGACCACGCCCGGTCGCCTCATCTTCAACTCAGCGCTGCCCGAGGGCTTCCCGTATGTCAACGACGTCATCGGTAAGTCGAACACGTCGATCGGCTCCATCGTCGAGACGCTCGCGTTTAACTACCCCAAGGTGGTCGTGGCCGAGTCGCTCGACCGCATCAAGGACAACGGCTTCCGTTACGGCGCCCAGTCCGGTCTGACGATTTCGATCGACGACGTGAAGACGCCGCCGGAAAAGCGCTCGATCCTCGACAAGCACGAGAAGGAAGCCGAGAAGACCGAGACGCAGTTCAAGCGCGGCATCATCACCGACGACGAGCGGCGCCAGAAGGATGTCGAAATCTGGACGTCGGCGAACTCCGAGATCAAGCGGGCGATGGAAGCGCAGTTGGCCAAGCTGCCGTTCAACCCGATCAACATGATGGTCGACTCGGGGGCTCGCGGTAACCCGCAGCAGATCGCGCAGATCGCGGGCATGAAGGGCCTCGTGTCCAACCCGCGCGGCGAGATGATTCCTCGCCCGATTAAGTCTTCGTTCCGTGAAGGCCTGTCGGTCCTCGAGTACTTCATCTCGACCCACGGCACCCGCAAGGGTCTGGCCGACACCGCTCTGCGTACCGCTGACTCCGGTTACCTCACGCGCCGTCTTGTCGATGTCGCGCAGGAACTGATTATTCGCCAGGAAGACTGCGGTACCACGCGCGGTATCTGGATCGAAGATGTTCTGCCCGACCAGGCCGGCAAGCAGTACCACCTGCAAACCCGTCTGTTCGGCCGTGTCCTCGCCGAGCCGATCGGCGGCATTGATGCCGGCATCGAGCTCAACGAGACGCACATCGATCAGCTGCGCAACGACCCCGATATCGACAAGGTGCGCGCCCGTTCGGTGCTCACCTGCGACGCCGAGCACGGCGTGTGCGGCCTTTGCTACGGCCGTTCGCTCGCTACCGGTCGCCCCATCGAACTCGGCGAAGCCGTCGGGGTCATCGCGGCGCAGTCAATCGGTGAACCGGGCACGCAGCTCACCATGCGTACCTTCCACCAAGGTGGTGTGGCGTCGGAAGGCGTCGACATCACCGCCGGTCTGCCTCGCGTCGTCGAACTGTTCGAGGCCCGCG
>JACCXE010000338.1 GCA_013697265.1 Actinomycetota bacterium
AACGGGGGAACAGGTGGTCGCCGGGAATGTTCTCGGCCAGGTTGTCTGGCCGCGACCAGCTCAGCTCGAGACGCGAGGAACCGGTGCCTTGGAAATAGTCGACGCGGATGCGGTGCCGGCTTCCCGCCACGGTGTTGGTGAACAGCGCAACGCGTGTGGTCGGTGCGTAGTAGTGGTTACCCCAGTTTTCTGCCAGCAGTTTGTCGTCGACAAAGATCCGTACACCGTCGTCGGAGTACGCGTAGAAGTCGTAGGCGCCGACCTGGTCGAGCTGAACCTCGCCGGTGAAGCGCGCCGACCATTTCGTGGCGCGGGCCACACCGCCACTAGTTAACTGGAGCACTGGCGATCCGTTGGTGGTGGGCGCGCCACCACCCCAGTCCTTCACGAGGCTCCCCGACGAGTTGACGCCGGTGCCGTGAAGCACGGCGCCACCGGCGAAGTGGTGTGTGTTGTCCTGGTCGACGAAGTACGAAGCGGCGAGACCCTTGATTCCGCCGTCGTAGGTGGTGCTGGCTGCGGGAACCGCGGGCGAACATGCGGGGGACTTCGGGACCAAACCGTTGAAGCAGGCGACAGGCGCGGGTCCGTAGACGGTGACGGGGCGCTTGGCGTAGTCGTAAATCGTTGTCGTCTTGAGCCCGGCGCCGTCGGTCGTCGACGTCACCTGGTCATCGGCGTTCCACGTGTTGGTCGTAACGACGCCAGCCTGGTCGGCGTCACTGATCGCGCGGGCGCTCGCGTCGAGGCCGACCGTGCGTATAACAGGCGACGCGGCGCCGTCGGCCTCCTTGACAAGCCTGTTCGCGCCGTACACATAAGTGTGGTTCGGACGGGCCGCCCCGGCACTCGGGGCCGGCAACGTCACCGCCGAGACAACGTCTTGGTCCCGCGTCGCTCCCTGCACATAAGCGATGGTCGTGAGACTGGTCGCGTCGTTGGCGGCCTCCGCGTTTTGGATCGCGTCGTAGGCGAGCGGCGACCGGATACCCGTCAACCGCCCTTGCAAGTACTCGAAGTCGTAAACGTCATAAGTGCCGGCGCCGGAACTTCCGAGGAGATCCCAGTTGCCGTAAACGGTCTTGAGTTCCTTTGACGACGAGTCGTAATACATGTCCATCACGAGACGCGGGTTGAAGTTCGCGCCGCTCAAGAAGACACACGACAGGCCGCCTTTGGGGCCGTGGTTCACTCCGCCGCGGCCGTCGGGCGGACTCAACGTGGCGCACGAACCTGAGCTGCCGCCGTCGTTCGTATAACCGGAGTACCCCATGGAGAGGACTCGGTTCGACACGGGGTCGGTGATGCTGAGCAGTCGCGGCGGACCACCAGGATCGGTGACGCCATAGGCGTAGGTGAGAGTGGACGGCTTGAGATCGTTCGCGGCAGACGTCACCGAATCGAGCCGGCCTTTCGAGTCGAAGTGGTAGGTCTGGCCGTCGGACTCGATCAACGTGAGCGTGCGGTCGTCGTCGCGGGTCAACACGCCGTCTTCGTCGGCGGGCGCGGTGAACGTGGCCGCGTTCGTGGGGTTCAACGTTCCCGCCGGCGGAGCGACGACTTTGAACTCGGACGTGTCGCCGTCGGGCGACCGCAGAATCACCGAAGTACCAGCGTCGGTGGCCGACGTAAAGGCGAGCGTGCCGTCGAGGTCGCTCGTCGCGGTCCAGCCGCGCGGCAGCGGGCTGTCGTCGACTTTGAGCCAGTCAGCGGGCACGACGATCGGCTGGTCGGAGTCGCGTTGGGCCCACAGCTGGATGCGCGACGCGCCGACCTGTTCCGAGTAGTCGATTCTGATCGGTAGCGAGTCATTCGGGCCGGCGTTGACCGATGATCCGAAATCGGGTGTCGGCTTCACCGGGCCGCCATTCCACGCCGAGGCGGGCGTTACTTGTGAGCTATTGATCGATACTTTGACGCCGTCGTCGTGAATCGCCCCGAACTTCCAGTTGCCTTGCGTGCTGGGCGTGACGTAGCCGTCCCAACGGACCAGGAAGTAGTCAGCGGGTGTTGGGTTGTCAAGGTCGACGGCGGGCGATGGCGCCCCGGTTCCCCAGTCGAAGTCGATCGTCGGGTCGCGGCGAGTCATCACGAGCTGGCCCGAGAAGTCCTGCTGCTGGTTGTCGTCGAGGTAGTAACGGCCTACCAGTCCCGCGTTCTTCGGTGTTCTCGCGTCATACGCGAGCGACAGTCCCAGATCGCCTCCGAGGGCAGCCGCGCGGGTTCCCGCGACGTTGATCGTCGCGTTGCCGGTGGCGAGATTGACTGCGACCGGGCCGTACGTGTCGTAGGGACTCGGCGAGCTTGTCCCGAGGCGCTGGTCGACCTTGAAGCTGCGCACAAGACTCGGCCGCGACGTCGCGATCGGGTTGTCCAATGCGTCGAAGTCGGCGGTGTAGGCCTTCCAGTAATACGTGGTGCCGTCAACAAGGGCGCCGTCGGGGGGCTGAAAAGTCGGAGTCGTCACGTAGCCCGAGGTCACGGTTTGGCCTGACTGCGCGTCGGCGCCGGTCGCGATCTGAAACAGGTACTTCACGGTTTCGCCGTCAGGGTCCGTCGCCGCGTTGACCGACAGCTGCGGCCGCGTAGTCAGCACAGTCTGCGCGTCTGCGGGCGCCGTCTGGGTCGGAATGCCGGGTGTGCGGTCGTAGGTGATCCACAACTCGGGAACCCACGGGCTCTCGGCCGAGTGATACGCGTGGTAGCGGTCACCGGTGGTGATGGCTTCGTCGGCCGAGAACAAGGTGACGCCATAGTTCGGCACGCTCAGACCCGTCGGGAGGTTGTTGGCGCTGCCAACCCAAGCCTGGGTGTACGTGGTCACGGGGAAAGTGACCAGGTCGTCGGCGCACGGGCGACTGTTGCCGATGTCGTAGCCCTGGTTGATGGAATCGGTGAAGCCGGGCGCGTCGGCCCACGTGACCGGCGGACCCCAAGCAGCGGTGTTTCGTTGCGCGTAGACCGAACCTGCTGGGCAGCGCCCGGCGTTTGCCTCGAGCAGTTGGATGTAGGCGTTGCTCACCACCGCGTCGCCGGGCAGCCCGGGGTTGAAGGTGAGCACGGAGCGCCAGATGTCTTGTGCGCTTGGGTGACGACCGGCGTACAGAAACGGGTCACTCCACGCGTTCTGTGACGGCACGCCGCTGCGTACCCACGAGTCGCCCGTGTAGTTCTCGTTGGTCTTGCGCACGATCGTCACGAACGGATCGACCGTGATCGGAAATTCACGCCCAGGGTCACCAGCCCACTCCGGATCGATTTCGAAGTGCGCCAACACGTCACCGCCCGAGACCGAGTCGAGCACGACCTTGACGCCCGTCGCCTCGGGAACACCCGCGCCGTCCCGCGCAATACCGTGCGCCCACACCGCCGCTACGGCGCCGTCGGCGTTCAGGAATTCAACGTCGTCGCCGGACTGGCGTGCGGTCCAACCGTTTGGCACCGACAGTCGCTCCGTCAGCGGAATAACGAGCGCGTCACGGTTCGGCACCCGGTACGCGGTCTCGGCGCCCGACCGCAACGCCGTTACGTCAAGGCCGATACCCGCCGGAAGCGCGTCGTCGAAACGGGCCGCGTTCTCGACGACCTCCGCAGCCTTGCCTGGAGTCAGATGATCCGAGTGCAACACCAGCGCGCCGCCGTCGACGGGGATCGTCAACAAGTCCTGGTCCGTTGAACCAGCTATGACGCTGTCGACCAGCGGTTGGCGCTGATGCAGTCGTCCGTCGTCCTGCTTGGTCAGCGCTAGGTCAACGTCCTTCCACGCACCGGCCGCGTCCTTCACGTGCACGGGTGCCTGCGAGATGTGGACCGTTTCGGTGCCGTCGGGGTTCTTGTACACCTCGCGATCCGCCGACTTCGACACAAGCTTCGAACGATTCTTGTCGAACGACTTCGGCTTGTCGCCGCGAGCGTGGTCGCGAGCCTCACTCGCCGCCTGATCGCTGACCGTGCCCGGCATGTCCAGAAAGCTTGCCTCGGGAGTGGAGGGCGGATCGAACGAACTACTAGATCGAAGCGACTTCGGAGTGACCTTGTTGGGTCGGTCATTGGCAGAAGACGCCGACGCCCGCGTAAACGCCTCACCTCCGGCCAACAATGCCAACGCCACTACGGCTATGACGACGGTTCGGCGCCCACGCGAACGTCGGCGGATACGACTCGATACGGCGGCGTTCAAGACGCCAACTTCGTGCCCCAGCACACTCATCAATTTGCCCCTTCAAGCGGATACTCAACGCATCCCCGTTCGAAGGCGGCAGATCTTTCAGACAAACCCAAGAAGTTTGTGTGGGCATCAGCGCCCGGGCAGAACCGCCTCCACGTCGTCGGCGTTACCCGCACAGACCGTGCCGACCGCAGGCAAATTCTCGACACAGACGACCGGGTCGCCCGGCGCCGATGGTCGGGTCCCGGCATCGAGAAGTGGCGTGTTCGCGGGCGCAAGGTGAACAACCAGCGGAGGTAACGGCACCTTCGATCGATACGGCGAGAGTGGTGCCGCCTTGACCGAATTCGTGTCACGCCGTTCGGCGTCGTGTTGGTCGGCTGTCAACGTGCGGCTGACTTGCTTCCGAAACGTCGCCGACGGAGCACGGGTTGAGTTCGGGGCCATTGCTCCGCCGTTGCCGCCGTTGCCGCTGTTACCGCCGGTCAACACCCCGACAGCAATCACTGCGGTAGCGAGTGCGGCCGTCGTCAATCCACGACGCAAGGCAACGCGCCGTCTCAGGCCGACCAGCCATCCCGACATGCTCGCAAGGACCTCCTGCAAGCGCCGCCGCGCGCGGTGGCGGCGTACGTAGTCCTGTTTGTCGGCCGACACTTCGTCGGAGCGCAACAACTGGTCACGATCCGCCGTGCTTAACGCCGCCCAAGCCGCAAGCGAGGTGATCCGCTCGACAACCGCCCCAGACTCGTCGCTCTCCGCAGGCCCCGACAAACGGCCTTCGATCGAGCCGCGGCGCTCCGCCTTGCGCAGATAGTCGACCCACAAGTGATGCGCGGCGTGGTGCGCGAATCGCAAAAGATCCTCGGCGTCGGCAAAAGGCACCTGCTTGCTCAGCGCTTTGAACACCACATCCTGGGTGATGTCCTCGGCGTTCTCATGCGTGGCGCCGCGATGTCGCAACACGCCATACAGCTCGGACCGAACCGCGACCCAATCAACAGGCGAAAGATCGGGCTGGGTCGTGCGGGGAGATGGGCGTAACTCCCATCGCTCGAACTTTGAGGTGCCCATTGCCCCGTAACTTCCGCCCACGCGTCGTAGCGGTCTTGCTCGCCGCGTTCCTAATGCTCACGGTACCGGTTGGTGTCGCCCGCGCGGACTGCATCTACGTGCGAGTCCCATTGACAAATCCGCCAATTGGTACAGAAGTTTGCTTATAAAAAACACAGTGCGCGTTCTGCTCTCACCACCCGCATGCCCGGCCGCGCTCAGAGCGAGTTGACCTTCGCTAGATGAGGCCTTCGTCGTCTAGGAAGCCCTTGGCGATGACCGCGGCGTCTTCCTTGTCGATGTCGAACGCCTTGTTCATGTCGATCAGCTTGTCGGTGGTGAGCTTCTCGGTGATGGCGTTGGTGGCCTTCAATAGGTCCGCGTTGTCGCCCAGTTCGGTGCTGACCACGGGCAGCACATTGTCTGCCGCGAGCATGTTCTTGTCGTCTTCGAGCAGCACGTAGCCCTTCGCCGCGATGGCGCCGGCGGTCGAAAAGAGCAGGCCTACGTCGATGGAAGCGGCGCCGAGCGCATCGGCAACCTGACCGGATTCGAGCGCGGTGTAATTCTTCGACAGGTCGAGGCCGTAGGTCGCCTTGAGGCCGGGGAGGCAGAAGGGGTTCGTGGCGCAATCAGCCGGCGCACCAATTTTCAAGCTCTTGCCCTTAGACGCCAGGTCCGAGAGAGTTTTCAGGCCGTACTTGTCGGCCGTCGCCTTCGTGACCACGAACGCGTTCGTGTCCACCGCTTCGCTGGCGGTGAGCGCCGTGAGCCCGAGGGGGGTGAGGTAGGTCTCGAGCTTCTTCGCGGTTTCCTTGACGTCGCCCGTAGCCTCGCCCTTCTTGTTGTTCAGGCCTTCGAGCATCGACGCCGCGTATTCGGGGGCGAAGTTGATCTCCTTGGCCTTGAACGCTTCGAGTTCGATGTCGCGGAAGCCGCCCAACGTCTTGATTGAGGTGGTAAAGCCTTCGGCCGCGAGGCCCTGCTTGTAGATCTCGGCCAGGATCGCGGACTCACCAAAGTCCTGCGCGCCGATCGTGACCGCGACTTTCTTGTCGCCGGCGGAACCTGCGTCGTCCTTGTTGTTGT
>JACCXE010000388.1 GCA_013697265.1 Actinomycetota bacterium
CGAGCGGATGCAGCCCGGGCTCGAGCACGTCACCCGACGGCGCGTGCGGGCGGGCCGTGAGTCGTCCGTCGGTGTAGTCGCGCATCAGCGATCGTCGGGCGCCACGGCCCCGCTACGCGCCCTGTTGGACGAACTCGACACAGTTGCCGTCGGGGTCTTCGATGATTGCCAACGAAACGCCGGGCGCCAATTCCGTAATGGGCACGGCGACTGTGGCCTGAGCCGTTTCGCACGCGGCCACGATCTCGGCCAGGTTCGACACCGTCATGGTCCAGTAGCGATACCCGGTGGCACCGCCGAGGCCCCCGGGTGCCGCCTTGTGCTCGACCGGCTTTTTCATCGTGACGATCTTGATCGAACTCGACCCGCACATCAGCCGGGTCATGCCCCCGCCCGGCAGCGGCATCGTGCCCGCCTCGGTGAAGCCGAGCACGTCGCGGTAAAACGCAATCATCGGCTCGGGATCGTTCGTGACGATCCCGAGGTCGATGGAGTCCTTCGTCAAATTCACGCCCATGCGGCCTCAAGCTAGGCCGCGGGCACGTCAGGCCGCGGCGGTGGCCGGAACCGCGGCCGCGTCGAGGGCGACTCGCAACACGTCACCGATCTCGGAAGCGAGATGGAACGTCATCTCGTTGCGCACCGCTTCGGGCACGTCTTCGAGGTCAGGGCCGTTGCGGGCGGGCAGGATCACCTCGGTGAGCCCGGCCCGGTGAGCGGCCAGCACCTTCTGTTTGACTCCGCCGATCGGCAGCACCTTGCCCTGCAACGTCACTTCACCGGTCATGCCGACCACGCCCCGCACCGGCTTGTCGGTGAGCAATGAGACCAGCGCGGTGGTCATCGTGACGCCCGCCGATGGGCCGTCCTTGGGCACCGCACCCGCCGGTACGTGCACGTGGAACCGCTTGCCCTCGAAGATCGTCGGGTCGATACCGAGTTCGACTGCGTGCGAACGCACGTAGCTGAGCGCGATGGACGCCGACTCTTTCATGACGTCGCCGAGTTGACCGGTAAGGGTGAGCCCGCTGTCGCCGGTCATGGCGGTGGCTTCGATGAACAACACGTCGCCGCCGACGCCGGTGACCGCGAGGCCCGTGGCCACGCCAGGAAGCGACGTGCGATCGGGTGCCTCGAAGAAGAACTTCGCACGACCCAACCACTTGCGAACGTCCGCGGCGTTGTCGACGTGGACCGGTGCGATCTCGGTATCTGACGAAATCGCGGTTGCGACTTTGCGCAGCAACTTGCCGATTTCGCGCTCGAGGTTTCGCACGCCGGCTTCACGGGTGTAGTCGCCGACTACGACGCGCAGAGCGTCGTCGCTCACCTGAACCTCGTCGATGTCCAACGCGTTGCGCTCGAGTTGGCGGGCCAACAGGTGGTCACGCGCGATCGCAACCTTCTCGTCTTCGGTGTAGCCGTCGAGGCGCACGATCTCCATGCGGTCGAGCAGTGGGCCGGGAATCGTCTCGACCACGTTGGCCGTCACGACGAACATGACGTCGCTCAGGTCGAGGTCGACTTCGAGGTAGTGGTCGCGGAAAGTGTGGTTCTGCGCCGGGTCGAGCACTTCGAGCAGTGCCGAGCTCGGGTCGCCCCGCCAGTCGTTGCCCAACTTGTCGACTTCGTCGAGCATGACTACAGGGTTGAGCACGCCCGCTTCCTTGATCGCGCGCGCGATGCGTCCGGGCATGGCACCCACATACGTGCGGCGGTGGCCGCGGATCTCGGCCTCGTCGCGCACGCCACCGAGCGCGACGCGCACAAACGGGCGACCCATCGCGCGGGCCACGGATTCACCCAGCGACGTCTTACCGACGCCTGGCGGACCGACGAGAGTGATGATCGCGCCGGCACCCCGCTCGCCAACCAGTTGCAACCCGCGCTCGTTGCGGCGCTTGCGAATCGCGAGGTGTTCGACGATGCGGTTCTTCACGTCGTCGAGACCGTTGTGGTCTTCGTCGAGGACGCGTCGCGCCTCGACCACGTCCAATTGGTCGTCGGCCTCGGCCGTCCACGGGAGGTCGGCGATGGTATCGAGCCACGTGCGGATCCAGCCGTGCTCCGGGCTTTGCTCCGACGTGCGCTCCAACCGGCCGAGTTCGCGCTCGACGGCCTTGCGAACTTGTTCGGGCACCAGGTCATCGTCCACCAGCGCCTCGAACCGATCGAGGTCGGATCCGTCACCTTCGCCTTCACCCAACTCTTTGCGGATCGCGGCGAGTTGCTGGCGCAGCAGGAACTCGCGCTGGGTCTTTTCCATACCCTCGTTCACGTCTCGGCGAATCGAGTCTCGCACGGACTCCTCGGCCAGGATGTCTCGGGCGAGACCGACGACCAGTTCCAGGCGAGCTTCTACGTCGAGCGCTTCGAGCACCTGGATCTTCTGTTCGACGGACAGGTCGGGGGAGTAGCCGGCGAGGTCGGCCACGGCGCTGGGCTCGACGGTTTCACGCACCGCCGCAATCAGCCCGCCCATGCCCCGCGACTCGAGGATGTTCGACACCGCGGCCTTGTATTCGCGGGCCAACTCGCGGGCCCGGTCTGTGTCGGTGTTCGCCTCGACGGCGCGGGCCGCCTGCACCCACAACGCGGAACCGCTGCCCGGCACACCAACGCCGATCGAGGCGCGGTACAGGCCGCGGACGATGATCGCCCGCTTCCCGTTGGGTAGATCACCCGAGTCGTCGATGTGGGCGACGGTGCCCACCGGCGCGTAGGCGCTGCCCACGCGGGGC
>JACCXE010000407.1 GCA_013697265.1 Actinomycetota bacterium
AGGCCAGCGACGAGTGGGTGCTCAACGGCACCAAGGCATGGATCACCAACGGTGGCATCGCTGCGCTGCACGTGGTGGTCGCGGCGGTCGAGCCCGGGCTCGGTTCGCGGGGTCAGGCCAGCTTCGTCATCCCGCCGGGAACCAAGGGCCTGTCCCAAGGGGCCAAGTACAAGAAGCACGGCATCCGCGCTTCGCACACGGCCGAAGTGATCCTCGACGACGTGCGCATTCCCGGTAACTGCCTGCTTGGCGGCAAGGCCAAGCTGGACGAGAAGATCGGGCGGGCCAAGGAGAAACAGCACACCGGTGCGGTGCAGCCGGCGATGGCCACCTTCGAAGCGACCCGTCCGTCGGTTGGCGCGATGGCCATCGGCATCGCCCGCGCCGCCTACGAGTACTCGCTGCAGTACGCCAAGGAGCGCGTGGCGTTCGGCAAGCCGATCATCATGAATCAGAGCATCGCGTTCATCCTCGCCGACATGGCCATGGAGATCGACGCGGCGCGCCTGCTCGTGCACCGCGCCGCGTGGCTCGCCCGAAACGGCGGCTACAAGAACGCCGAAGGTTCGATGAGCAAGCTCAAGGCCGGCCGGGTCGCAGTGTGGTCGACCGAGCGTGCGATTCAGATTCTCGGTGGCTACGGCTACACCCGTGAGTACCCGGTTGAGCGCTGGCACCGCGACGCGAAGATCTTCGACATCTTCGAAGGCGCCGAGCAGATCCAGCAACTGGTGATCAGCCGGGCGATCAGCGGCCTGCGCATCGAGTAGCCGGCCAAGTCGTTCTTCGTGCCGCGAACCGCGGAGTGCGCGGTCAGGTCATCGCGGTTCGACCTGGGCTGAGGCGTTAATCGCGTTCGGCGTGTCCGGGGTGCATCCACTCGAGTAGTCGGGGGAGCGCACGGTCAAGGTTGCGACCGTAGATGCGCCCGAAGATCGGGCGGATCAGCCACGCCATCGGCCCGTCGAGAGTCACGACCCACGTCATCTTGGTTGTGTCGTCAGGCCCGGCCTCGAACCGGTGGTCGTAGCGGATCTGCACCCCGGGTATCCCTCCACCCGTCCACTCCCAGCGGTCGTGCGGTTTCCACACCGACATTCGAAAACTGTTGCGGCCGAACCCGCGGATTTGGACGGCGCCGGCCGACGACGGGCCGAGGGGTCCGGTGGGGGATACGACCACGGACTTGATGTGCGGAGCCCACTCCGGCCAGCGCTCGACTTCGGCCAGCCGCGTCCATGCCGCTTCAGGCGACACCGCAACGTCGAAGGATCGTTGGACTGCGATTCTGGCCATTCTCCGATTGTAATCGGATGATTACTAAACGTAATCGATAGATTGTCGCATGGCCCGCGACACCTCTGGCAGTCGAGAGCGGCTGCTCGACTCAGCCGTGCACCTTTTCGGCGAGCGTGGCTATCGAGGGACAACGGTCGGCGACATCGAGGCCCGCGCGGGGTTGTCGCCTCGCGCCGGGGCGTTCTACCGCCACTTCGCCAGCAAGGAGGAGGCGTTTCGCGCCGCGCTCGAACGCTGGATCGACGACGTCGCCGCATTTCCCAGATCGGTCGGCGAACTTCTCCCTCTCGACGATTTGCGCTCCGAATTGACCGTGGTCGCGCGGGGCACGCTGCAGTTACTCGAACGACAACGCCAGCTCTTCCGCTTCCTCGCCCGTGACAGCGCCGAATTCCCCGAACTGGTCGCGCAGGTGCACGACGACCTGGTAGCCCGCGGCTACGGCCAGATGATGGAGTTCGTGTCGGCCCGCGCGCCGCAAGCGAGGCTCTCCAAAGATCAGCTCCGCGCGCTTGCGGCCATCGCTCTCGGGTCGCTCGTCCACTACAGGCAGGACGAGGCGGTTTACGGGCACTCGCCGGCGGGAGCCAAGGAAGACGCCTTCGTACGCGCATGGGTCGACGTCTGGTTGTGCTGGTTCGACCACGCCGGACCCGCGTCGGGATGACACGACTCGGTCGCCTCGGACCGATCTTCGTGCGCTGACCGCGCTGAGCGCGGTCTAGTCATCACGGTTCGACCGGGACCGGCCCGACGCGTGAGTTCGGGAAGGAGGACTCGTGGAACGCCAGCTCACCGTCGATTTCAACCGGGTCGTTCGCGACGACCTCATCCGAGCGAACGCTCGCCGAGCCGCGCCCGGCACGGTTCGTGCGGTCGGCTCCACTGTCATCGCCAGGGACGATGACTGGGGCGTGGCTCGCGCCTAGGTCGTCGAAGACGACGAGTCGACCGGTGTGCTTGTGCTGCGTGTTCTCGGCGAGCTGCATGTCGAAACCGCGGCTTCGCCAACGGACTCAGCCTTAACGATCTCTGATGGCGGTGGCGCTCCTCGATGCGTCCTCGTACGCGTGGGCGTGGCTGCTCCTCCTCCTTCGCCCCTTCGGGCACTGAGTCAGCGCGGGTTGGATGCTTTCGTCGGCTTCCGTCGCTCGATCCGGAGTTGCCGATGCAGCGAACGTCGGTACCATCGTGAGCGTGTCGGCGAACCCAGCTTTTGAGACGACCGTCGGTACCGACGGCGCATTGGTCGTCAGCGCGGAAGAGCTCGCTCGCGTCGGGGTTCACGGGGGCGATCGGGTGCGGGTCGAGCCGGTCCGCCGTCGTCATATCCGCTCCATGCGCGGAGACGGAGCCCGCCCACTCGGGTTTACGAACGAGCACCTTGCCGAACTCCGAGCGGAGATGGGCGAGGGACTCGGCGACGATCTGACGCGCTGACAAGTCGTGCGGTTGCTGGTCGACACGCAGGTCCTGATCTGGGAGGTGCTCGACCCCGCTCGATTGTCGCCTGCGGCGTCGGCCGCAATCGATCGCGAGATCGAAGATCAGGAGCCTCTGGGGGTGAGCGCCTTCTCGCTGGTGGAGATCGCGTACGCCGTCGAGAAGGCCTCGAACCCGATGACCTCACTCGACCGCGACAGAATCCTGCTGCTACTTCGCGACGCCGAGGCGCCGTTCGAGGTGCTTCCGGTCGACATGGCTGTCGCGGCACAAGTTGGCCGCGTTCCTCGATCAGCCAACGCCGATCCTGGCGACCGCATCATCGTCGCCACGGTGGAGGTGCACGGCCTCGGACTGATCTCCGCCGATCGGAAGATCCCAGGCATGACGAAGCAGGAGGTCATCTGGTGACCGAGGTGCCCTCGCCGCGTCCCCGCCTCGAAGATCGTGTTGCGCGCTTCGAAGATCTTGTCCTACTTCCTGTCCTACAACTCGGCGATACGGGCGATCGCGCGCTGTCACGAAACCCAAACAGAACCTCACTCGACGACGTCGGCCGACACGCGCTGAACACATTCAACGACCTTCGACATCTTCGAAGGCGCCGAGCAGATCCAGCAACTCGTGATCAGCCGGGCGATCAGCGGCCTGCGCATCGAGTAGCCCCACTCCTGGCGCGCAGCCGTTGTGATCGAGCCTGAAACGGCGCCGGCGCAACGGTTGCGCGGTACGAGTCCGAGGAGTAGCGCGCCTTACTGCTACCAAGCGACGGCGGCGCGGCCGGCTTCGAGCCAGGCGCGCAGAGACGGGTCGAGGCTCGCCATCTTCTCGTCGTTCTGCGCGAGTTCGGCGTCGGTGAGCAGGTCGCGCCAGCGGCCGTTGGTGCCCTTGAAGAGGAAGCGGCCGACGCCACCTTCGAACAGCGAACCCACGTTGCCGCCCTGGGCGGCCTCATTCGCAAGCGCGGTCTGCTTCATAGTGTCGAAGTCGGTCGCCCGCGCGACCGCGTTGATGCGTTCGTCGTTGGCGTCGACGCCGTAGAAGTCCGCGATGCGGCGGATCTCGCCGTGCGGGTTGGTCTTGAGGTCGCCGTAGTGCACGAACAAGACGTTGGGTCGATCGCGCACCGTCCACCACGTCGACCAGTGATGGGTCGCGGACCAGAACGGCCACCCGTCGGGCTCCCACTCGAACCAGCCCTCGCGGATCCAACGCGACCACCACGCGTG
>JACCXE010000419.1 GCA_013697265.1 Actinomycetota bacterium
TCCCACGAGCCGACCTGGCAGAACCGCGACGCGTCCAACAAGATCTTCGGCCCCATGCGGTGCACGTGGTGCGGTTCGTCCATCGCTTCGAACGCGGCGCGGAACGTGAGGTCGAACTCGATGCCAAGGTCGGCGCCCGCGCAGGCGAGGCGCAACTCGCGCAGCGGGTCGATGACCTCGATCGACAACGGACCGACGCGTTGGTCGAGCCGGTTTGCCGGGATCGCGTTCGACGTGCGCACACAGAACTGCTGGTCGCCCCGGCGCACCACGGCGAACGCGTCGATCACGCCCAGGTTCGGATATATGCCCATCCCGGTGATCAGCAGCACGTCACCGCTGCGGTCGTGGGCTTGGTAGATGCAGCGGTCGTAGAAGTTGCGGTCGCTCGACCCGACGAATTCCAACGACAGCGAAACCTGGTGGACCGGGTACTCATCGAGCGGCGACGCCACGTCAGTTCACCTGACGCGCGGCATCGCCCCAGTACTGCGCCCGCAGCGCCTTCTTGTCGGGCTTGCCCAAGGCGCTGACCGGGATGGCGTCGACGAAGTCGACCGACTTCGGGGCGTGCGCCGAGCCCTTCTTGTCCTTCACCATCGCCATCAGTTCTTCGGGGTCGACCTTCTGGTCGGGCCGCAACACCACCACGGCCTTTACCGCTTCGCCCCACCGGGCGTCGGGCACCCCGATCACTGCGACCGCCCCGACCGCGGGATGCGACGAGATCACGTCTTCGATCTCGCGCGGATACAGGTTGAAGCCGCCCGACACGATCATGTCTTTCTTGCGATCGACGATTGTCATGAACCCGTCTTTGTCGGCGCGGGCGACGTCACCCGTATGCAGCCAACCGCCAGCGAACGCGGCCTCGGTCTCTTCGGGCTTGTTCCAATAGCCCTCCATCACGAGCGGACCCTGCACGCAGATCTCACCGGGCTCACCCGGGGCGACTTCGTTGTTGTCGTCGTCGAGCAACTTCACGTGCACCCAGGGGACGGGTCGGCCGCAGGTCGCCAGTCGGTCGAGGTCGGTCACGTCGTGCTCGGCCTTGCGCAGCACGCTGATCGACATCGGGCACTCGGACTGACCAAAGAACTGGAAGAAGATCGGGCCGAGCTTGTCGATCGCTTCCTTCAACCGTGTTGGCGATGCGGCCGCCGCGCCGTAATAGACGGTCTGCAAGCTCGACAGATCTGCGTCCGCAAATCCGGGATGATCCATCAGCATGTAGAGCATTGTCGGCACGAGCATCGTCGCCGTGATCTTGTATTTCTCGATCAGTTGGAACAGCTTGGCCGGGTCGAACCCGGCGCTGACCACGATCGAACCGCCCCGCAGCAACGTGGGGATGATGAACGCGGCGCCGGCGTGGCTCAGCGGCGTCATGATCAAAAAGCGCAGGTCCACGGGCCACTCCCACTCGGCCATCTGGATCTGCGTCATCGTGGCCGAACTGCGGTAGCTCGACATCACGCCCTTGGGCTTGCCCGTGGTGCCGCCGGTGTAGATCAGGCCCGACACATCGGTTGGCTGTACTTCGGCCGCCACCAGCTTCTGCGGCGTGTGCTTCGCCGCGAGCGCCAAGTAGTTCGTACCGATCTCGTCGTCGCCGAACGCGAGCAGGTTCTTGAGGCCGGGCACTTTCTCCTTCAGTTCGGCCGCACGCCCGCCGAACACCGCGGGGTCGTACACCAGCGTCTCGATGCCGGCGTCGTTCATCACGTACGCGTGGTCGTCGAGCGAGCCGAGCGGATGCAGGGGGGTGGTGCGACAACCCGTGATCATCGTGGCGCCCATGTTGAAGATCACCTCGGGCCGGTTGGCCGACAGCACCGACAACGGCGAGCCCTTGGTGATGCCCAGCTCGCCCAGCGCTTGCGCGTACTTGCTGATCTCGTCGCGCATCTGCGCGCCGGTGAGCACTTCGTCGCCGATGTGGACGGCCGGCTTGTTGAGATTGGCGTCGAGCGCCGCGATCAGAAGATCGGCCAGATACACGCCGCGGTGCAGATCGGTCACAGTCAGTTCCCCTCCGAACAACAGTTTCTGACACTGTGTCAGGTCCAGTAGGAGCCTGCCACCATCGCTTCCAGCGTCGCCCGATGCATGATCAGGTCGTCGATGTCGTCGGGCATCACGGCCTCGCC
Organism: Actinomycetota bacterium; assembly: GCA_013697265.1. Taxonomy (GTDB): domain Bacteria; phylum Actinomycetota; class Acidimicrobiia; order Acidimicrobiales; family JACCXE01; genus JACCXE01. Next base: position 2,151 of record JACCXE010000419.1, read on the forward strand.
AAAGCGGATCGCCCGGCGTTGCACCCGGCTCATCACGATGCCGTGACGCAGCGCCGCGTACATGGTGAAGAAGTCCAGGTCTCGCGGCGCGTAACCGGTCAACTTCTCGTAGGTCGCGGCTACGCGATCGCGCTCCAAGAACGAAGGCATACCCGGCATCCCGTATTGCGTGGTGATGTCCTCGAAGAACCGGTGCAAGAAGATGAACCAGGCCAAGTCGATCTCGCGCGGGCCGAAGGCGACCATCTCCCAGTCGAGCACGGCAACCGGTTCGAAGTTGCTGAACATCATGTTGCCGATACGGGCGTCGCCCCACGACAACACCGTCGGTCCTTCGTCGCCCGGCCAGTGCGCTCGCAACCAGTCGAAGCACCGTTCGATCAAGGGGGACGGTTGGCCGTCTGCCACCCACTGGTAGTAGTCCCACGTGGCGCCGACGTGACGTTGCAACGCCGTCGCCTCGGGGCGCGAGGAAGCCAAGAACGAGAAGGTGTTCTCTGGATCAGATATGCCGTGCAGCGCGGCGAGCGTGGCGACCGACGTGTCCTCCAGGCGCCGCTGATCTTCGGGCGACGCGTCGAACAGCCAGTTGTCGCCGAAGTTGTAGGGCATCACGTCGGGCGGCACCACACCGTCCACCCGGCCCATCACGATGAACGGCGTGCCCAGCGGTTCGGGTGACGGTTCGCTCCAAAAGACCGGGGGGACGGGGGCCGCGCCGAGGTCGCCCACGATTTGCATGGCCCGGAACTGCTTGTCCAACTCGTAGGTGGGAAAGACCGGCAGGTTCGCAGGGTCGGGTGCCAGCCGCGCCACCAGGGCTTCGGTGCGCACGCCATCGTCCGATGTCCACGACGCATCGAACAGCACCGTCTCACTTGACATGCCGTTGCTGCCCGGCGTCGTGAGATCCGAGATCGTCGGCTCGGCCCCTGCACTCAACTGGGTGGCGAGCCAGGCGACGAGCAGGTCATGCAGTTCGGTGAGGTCGCGGGTCGAGGTTTGCGGCGGCGTGGTGTTCGGTTGCGGCTGGCTTTCCGTCACGAAGCCGCATTCTGACGCACCGTCAGGTTTCTCGCTGGTCTGATTGGTACCGCTCGGCGTGTTTTTCGCCATCGACGTGCTGTAGTGACGGAATGGAGCACCCACGCATCGGACGCACGATCGCGGAGTCGACGCCGGTCTTCACGCCAATCGTGCGCCCGCCCGCAGACGCGCCGAATGTGCTCGTGATTGTGCTCGACGACGTGGGCTTCGGTCAGCTCGGTTGCTTCGGTAGCGACATCAACACGCCTGCGATCGACGGGCTTGCCGCGCGCGGGTTGCGTTACAACCGGTTCCATGTGACGGCCATGTGCTCACCGACGCGCGCCGCGATGTTCACGGGCCGCAACCACCACACAGTCGGCATGGGTTTCCTCACCGACATCCCGATTGGTTTTCCCGGCTACAACGGCCGCATCCCGAAAAGCGCGGCGCCGTTGCCCCGCATCCTGAGAAACGTCGGCTACAACACGTTCGCGGTCGGCAAGTGGCACCTGGCGCCGCGCTGGGAGCAGAGCGCGTCGGGGCCCTTCGACCGGTGGCCACTCGGCCTTGGCTTCGAGCGTTACTACGGGTTTCTGGCCGGCGATACGAATCAGTGGACCCCGCATCTGGTGCGCGACAACGGCTTCATCGAACCGCCGGCTCGCCCCGAAGACGGCTACCACCTCACCGAGGACATGGCCGACCAGGCGATCCGGCTGATTCTCGATCAACAACAGGCCACGCCGGACAAGCCGTTCTTCATGTACTTCGCACCCGGCGCCATGCACGCGCCGCACCAAGCCCCGCGCGATTTCATTGACGCGTACAGCGGGCACTTCGACGACGGTTGGGAGGCGTGGCGCGAGCGGCTGTTCACTAAGCAACTCGAAGAAGGCGTCGTACCCGAAGCCACGAAGCTCACGGCGCGGCGCCGTGGGTGCAGCCGTGGGGCGAACTCGGCGCCGACGAGCGCAGGTTGTACGCGCGACTGATGGAGGTCTTCGCCGGATTCCTCACCCACACCGACGCGCAGATCGCCAGGGTGCTCGACGCCTTGCGGGAGATGGGCACGCTCGACAACACCATCGTGATGCTCATCTCCGACAACGGAACGTCGGCCGAGGGCGGGCCCCGCGGGTCGCTGAACGAGCACCGCTTCGTCCACGACATGCTCGACGCTCCGGCCGAAACGATCGAGGCGCATCGACGACCTCGGCGGCTTCCGTGCCTACAACCACTACGCGTGGGGATGGGCGTGGGCCGGCAACACACCGATGCGTCTGTGGAAGCGTTTCTCGTGGCTCGGCGGTGTGCGCACCCCGCTGGTCGTGCACTGGCCGAGCCGGCTGTCGGCGCAGGGCGGCCAGGTTCGCCAGCAGTTCTGTCACGCGATCGACCTGATGCCGACGTTGCTCGAAGCGATCGGCGTCGACCCGCCCGAGGAGGTGGACGGCGTGGCCCAGCAACGGATCGACGGCGTGTCGCTCATGCGAACCTTCGACGATGCGAGCGCGCCCAACCCGCGCAACACGCAGTACTTCGAACTGCTCGGGTCCCGTGCGATCTATCACGAGGGATGGAAGGCGACCACCAACCATGTTGGGTCGCAGCTCAGCGTCGAGCGCGAGTTGATCGAAGGCAGTCACGACTTCGACGCCGACCACTGGGCGCTGTTCCACTTGGACGAGGACTTCAGCGAATCCACCGACGTCGGCGACGACCACCCGGACAAGCGGCGCGAGCTCGAGGACTTGTGGTGGAGGAGGCCGAAGCTAACCAGGTGCTCCCCCTCGACGACAGCTTCATCGGTCGTGCCGTCGCGATGGAGCCGTCGCCCAACGTGGCCCGATTCCGCACGGTGTATCGGCGCGGTGGTGGCCCCGTCGCCGAAGATCTGTTGCCGCCCCTCGGTATGGGTTTTCGCATGATCGCCGACGTCGACGTGCCCGACGCCGTAGTCGGCGTCATCGGCGCGGTCGGCGACTGGAACAACGGATGGGCCTGGTACGTCCCGCACGGTCGGCTCGTGGTGACCTTCAACCTGTACGGGTTTCCGGCCACCATTGCCGCAACCGAGCCGCTCGGCGCCGGTCACCACCAGCTTGAGGTTGCATACAAGCGCGACCGCGCCGGCGGCGGGCCGATCATGCTGCTGGTCGACGCGGCGGTCGTGGGTGAGGGCATGCTCACGGACAACCTCCCGTTTCGGTGGCAGATCGGCGGCGGGGGGCTGCTGATCGGTCGCGACACCGGCTTCCCGGTGTGCGACGACTACGAAACGCCGTTCCCGTTCACGGGCACAATCAACACCGTGACCATCGAGATCCCGCGACTGGCGCCCCGCGACCCCAGGGCTGAACTCGCGGCCGCCACCAAGCACGAATGACCGACATCGAACGCGTGCGCGAGTGGCTGCGCATGACCGACAACGCGGTCGTGCTCAGCGGCGCCGGGATCTCGACCGACTCGGGTATCGCCGACTTTCGTGGCCCCAATGGCATCTGGACGAAGAACCCCGCAGCGGAGAAGGCCGCGCACATCGACCACTACATGTCGGACCCTGACGTGCGCGAGCGGGCGTGGCAGAACCGACTCAACGCACCTTTCTTCGCCGCGCAGCCCAACAACGCGCACCGCGCCGTTGCCGAACTGCAACGCCTCGCGTCGGTGTCGTGGGTCGTCACGCAGAACATCGACGGCTTGCATCAAGCCGGAGGGTCACCGCCCGAGACCGTCCTCGAGCTCCACGGCACCGTCTGGCACACGCGGTGCATGAACTGTGACGACCAGCGTTCGATGGACGAGACCCTCGAACGCGTCCGCGCCGGCGAAGCCGACCCGCCCTGCCTCGTGTGCGGCGGCATCTTGAAATCGGCCACGATCAGTTTCGGCCAGTCGCTCGACCCTGACGTGCTCGACCGCGCGGCCCGGGTGTGCGGCAACACACCGCTGCTCATCGTGATCGGCTCGACGCTGGGTGTGTATCCGGCGGCCGGGCTTGTGCCCCTCGCGGTGCGGGCCGGCGCGACGCTCGTGATCGTTAACGACATGGCCACCGACTACGACGAGCTGGCAGACGTTGTTGTGCGCGAGCCGATCGGCGACGTCGTGCCTGCCTTCGTGCCGAACTACCAGTCGCCGTAATGCACTACTTCGTCGCGGGGTTTGTGGCCGCGGCGAAGCGACGGCGACGGTACGTCGCGCTCTGCGGGATGACCGATCGCGATCGCGCCGATCGGCATGAACTGGTTCGGAATACCGAACTCGGCTCGCACCGCGTCTACGCGCTGCCCGAAGATGCCGAAGAAGAG
>JACCXE010000420.1 GCA_013697265.1 Actinomycetota bacterium
GACTCGAACGGTTTGTACGACCCGTCACCCGTCGGCGGCTCGTAGATCGACAGGCTCGAGACGTGGCCGAATACCGACGGCGTCTCCATGTACAGGAAGTTCGCGTCGACACCTGAAAGTTGCTTCATCGGCGCACGATACGACTCCTGCACGAACTTGGTGGTCGGGACCGGCGTCGACCCGGTGACCTCACGCTTTTCAGTTGCACCAGGGTGGGTTCTGCGGGGTGCCGGCGAGTGACGCCTCGTACGCGTAAGTCCTGTCAGAGGCACGGGCCGACACGCGCCGTCACGGGGAGTAACCGTCCGTCACGCCCCGTACGCGGGATGCTCGCGGGATGGAGCGGCCCGTTCGACGCCTCGCAGCGCTGTTCACGGAGAGTGGCTGGAGCTCAGTCGCCCGAAGGTTGGATGCGATTCTCGAGCCAAGGATCAGTGCAGACCGAGGAGCGGTTGCGCCAGCGCGGCGAGCGTTTCGCCGCGAAGATCGCCAATGTTGCGGTCGGCGCTTCGCGCGAGACGGGCAGTTGCGTCCGCGTTGGTGAGGAGCACCCGCGTGGCCGCGGCTGTCAGTGCGTGCCGGAGCGCGGCGGTCGCGTCGGCGAGGCCCGAGGCGATCTCGCCGGGGCAGTCGAGGAGGAGGTGGTAGATGTCGGCGGCGTCGCTGGCGCGTTTGTTTGTCGCCGAGGATGCAGATCGATCTTCGAAGGCGGGGAGCTTCATCGCGATTAGAGCGAACGGGCTGGCGAATGGCGCGACGACCGGCTCCGCGATCGCACGGCAGCTGATTCCCGCCGGGCTGGCAGTCGTGAGCGCCCATTCGTGAGCGAGTACAAACAGGGCCTGGTGGTCGTTGAGCCCGTCGGTGTCGCCCGGGCCGACGACGCCCACCCCGAGAAGGTCCACGTTCGTGCCGTCGACGAAGACACGACTGCCGCCCGCTTCACCCGCCAGGTCGCTGACTGCCAGCTGCACGTCGTTCTCGTTGACTACCGCGTCGACGTCTGATGTGGCCCGGTACGGACCGGCCCGAACCGAGACGGCGATGCCGCCGATGATCGCAAACGGCACGGTCATCGTTGCGGCCAACATGGCGACAGCCCCCACGAGTCGGTCGCCTTGGTCGCCCGCGAGGAATACGGCCTCACCAGACGTCATCAGAGGTCCGCCACTCATCAAGGATCTCGCTACCACGTCCCGCGTCTTGTGCGAGGTCAAGTGCCACGGTCAGACGCGGTGCGACACGCCAACCCGCGACCTGTGCCGTTTTGCCTGGTGCGGAATCATCGATCGACGCCCGCGTCGGTGGCACGAGCGCCACGCAGGCACCGGCTCCGGGCCGAGCGCTGCCAAGCCGTCGTACCGCGATGTCCGCGTCGATCGGCCCGGCGACGTAGATCTCGAGCGGTCCTGCGTCGCCCGTTGCGACGGGAGCGCCGAGCGCGGCGGCGGCGCGCGAACCCGTGAGGCACCAGCGCCGGTCGGGTTCCGGCGCCTGTGCCATCCAAGTCGCCTGCGGTCGCCACGTTGACGCCAGCTCCCAGAACAGGTCTGGGAAGACTCCGCCACCGTCGTTCAGCAGCCCCGCGGCCGCCAGGTGTTGCGTGGCCGCGGTCACGGTTGATGGCGCGACGCCGAGCGGGCCGCTGTGGCGCGTCGGCGATGGCACCTGCCCTCGATGTGCGCAGAGCCAGTAGGCGACGGCGAGCCCGCCGGACCCGACGATCCCAGCCTTCGGCTCACGGTTCGGGCCGTCCTCGCGGCGGGCGACGGCCGTGTCGATGCGGATGCCTGGCGCGTGGATGTGAAGCTGGCCCCGCCGGTCGAACCAAGACCATCCAGCGGCCTTCAGGACGTCCTTGGCATCGGCCGTGATCCGGTCGGCCACGACCAGCGGAAGGCCCGAACGTGCGCTCCGACGCCGGGCGACGAGGCCGCGGGCGCGGTCTCCCGTGCAGTACGCGACGGACTTGATGTCAATCGGGGTGGTGTGCCCGTCCACGTCGATGATGAGATCTGGACGATGCGTGTCACCAGGTTGTCGTTGGGGCTGCTGCACCGTCAGCCCGACCTCCACCGCGACCGCGGCAAGCAGGCCAGTGGCGCGGGCTGTTGGTGAAGTTGTCATTCGGTATTCGAGTATACCCGAATACCGAACACGCCTGGCCTGGCCACGGGGCTGCGAGCTACCTCACTCGGCGAGGCGGTCGAGGATTTCCTTGTCTCGCTCCACCAACGCACGGAGTTGGTTCATGAAGTCGCGGTCCTTCTTGGCGCGGCCGACCTCCGCCTGGAGTGCATCGAGGATCAGCGTGTTCACACTGACACCACGCACGCGGGCGACCGCCTCAGCGGTCTCGGCCAGGTCCTCCGGCAGGCGGACAGTGGTTGCCTTGCGCGTCATGACGTCATGAGCAACGGGAAAACCATACGGGGTCAGAGGCTCGTCACGGTTCGATTCCGACGGACGGATGGGGACCGCGTTCCGGGACGAGTTCGCTGGCGACGTGTTGGGCTTCGCCGCGGCGCAACGCTCGACGATGTCGAACGGTTCGCGTGCAGTCGTCTTGTGTCCGCCATGGCGCGGCGTACCGACTCGGGTTGGGCGGCGGTGAGCGTGCGCCCGAACAGGTGTCGGGCGATCGTGTCGGCGGGCAAGCCATCGGGGTGCGCTTCCACGATCTGGAGCACCGCCTTCTGAACGCTCCCCAAGCCGTGACTCATAAGTGTTGTTAGCTCCCGGATTATTTTGACTACACAACACTTAGATTGTTCGTCCGCGGGATGCTCGCGGGATGGAGCCGCGGACCCTGCCCAACGCCTGGCCGTCGCAGGCGTCTGACCTGCAGGAATGTGGTGGTCGGGACCGGCGTCGATCCGGTGACCTCACGCTTTTCAGGCGCGCGCTCTGCCATCTGAGCTACCCGACCGTGGCGGTCCTGACGGGATTTGAACCCGCGACCTCCGGCTTGACAGGCCGGCGTGCACTCCAAACTGCACCACAGGACCAA
>JACCXE010000421.1 GCA_013697265.1 Actinomycetota bacterium
GGCGATGGCGGCGATGGCGACACGGCAGCTGCGGCTCGGGGTCACGCGGCCAGCATGGCCCATCACGGCCCGGCCACCAGCGACCCAGCAGCCTCCTAGAGGGGCGTCGCCGACGGCGAACTGACCGCGCATGTCCACAACGCCCGCGTTTGGGCGCCTATTCGACCCGACGCGGTGCCATCATCGGCCGATGCCTGAGTCACCTGTCGCGCTCATCACTTTGTCGGGAGACTATGTCGGGCCGCCGCTGGCGCGGCTGCTCGCCCGCAGCGGCCACCGGCTCGTTCTGCATCAACCGACGGAGCAGCTCGTCGAGGAACTGACCGGGGAGGGCGCGGAAGTGGTCGCCGTCGGCGGCGCAGGTGAAGGGTTCATGGCCGACACCGGTGGCCTCGACACCGCGGCGGGCAACGAAGCCCTCGTGCAAGTCGCGTTCGACCGGTTCGGGCGGCTCGACGCTGTCTGTCTCGTGACGGGACGCATCGTTATCGGACCGTTCCTCACCGCCACCGACGACGAGTGGGAACTTGTCAAGCGAGCCAATCTCGACATGGTGTACCACGGCCTGCGGGCGGTGATGCCGCCGATGGTCGCGGACGGGCGCGGACAGGTCGTCGTGTTCACCAGCGCGACCGGGGCCCGTCCCGAGCCGATGGTGTCGCTTTACTCCTCGACACGGGCGGGCGCCAATGCGCTGGTGCGCGCCGTCGGATTGGAACACGCGGCGTCGGGTGTGACGGTGAACGCGATTGGCACGAACTACATGGACTTCCCTGGATTTCTGCAAGCCACGGGTGCCGCGGACAACCCCGAGCGCCGAGCCCGGGTCGAGTCGCAGGTCCCGATGCGGCGCCTCGGTTCCCTCGACGAGTTGGCCGAGTTCACCGCCGTGCTGCTCGACGGGCGGAGCCGCTTCCAGACCGGCCAGTTCTTCTCGTTCTCCGGCGGCTGGTCGACCTAGAAGCTTCCGCCGCGCGGTCAGCCGGTCGGCCGCGATGCGCGGCCGCGCGGTCAAGGTGGGGAGCTGACCTCGAGTTCGCGTTCAGTTCGGCGGCAGTGGGCGTGGCTCTCCGAGCCACTCGGTCACGACTTGGCAGGCCAGCTCGAGGTTGCCCATCTGGCAATGCTGATCTGCGTGCTCGGCCTCGGTGAAGGTTCGCACCGAGACCGAGCGGGCCGAGGTGAGGGCACGCGCTTGCGCGCGGGTGAGCGCCGGCGGTTGGAACGCGTCGTGCTCGCCGGACATCAAGAGGACGTGTTGGGTGACGCGTTCGCTGCCGAGGTGGGCTGCGTTCATGCCGAGGAACCAGTCCACGGCGTCCATGGGGTCGTCGCTGTCGACGAGGTACATGGCCTGGTCGACGACCTGGCGGAGTGTCGGTATAAGTCGTGTGCGCACCCGGACGCTCCACCGCATGAACCGCCGTCGCCGCAGCATCACGCGGGCGGCGCCACGAACCCCGGGCGGGAGGCGATGCAGCCAGTCGTACACCGGCGGCCAGGCCACCACCCGGTCGATGCGCGGCTCACGGCTCGCAGCGCGTAGCGCCCAGTAGCCGCCCATCGAGATGCCGACGAGGCCGGCCGAGGTGATGTCGAAGTGGTCGAGGACGGCGGCGACCGGCTTCTCCCAGTCGTGATCGAACGTGAGGCCGCCGAGGGCGCGTGCCCCTCCTTGGCCTGGCCCCTCGAAGGCGATCACGTCGAAGCCGGCGGCGGCGATGCGCTCCCAGATGGCGAAGAACTCCTCGATCAACGAGTCGAACCCGCCATGGAGAAGCACAGTCCCCCGCGCAGCTTCGCCAATGGCTGGGTAGCGATACGCCGGCAACCACGAGCCGGCGTAGGCCACGTTGTGGCGCACCACGCCGCTGTCGGCGAACGCCCGGTCGAACAATTCCCGGTACCGGCGGTACCGCGGCACCTTCTCCTGGTCGCGGCACGGGGTGAAGAACTCGGCGAGGCGGAGATAGCTGGTGGCGTGGCGCGGCCGCCCCGCGTCCGCCGCCCGCGTGCACAGTGCTTCGAACTGGCGCACGCAGTCCTCGCGCGACCGGATCTCCGCCGCGGCGGTTCGCAGTTCGTCCGCTCTGGTGTAGCCGAGCGCGTGCGCTCGGTTCAGTTGGTAGTTGACGAACTTGCGACGGTGGAACGGCTCGAAGCCCACCGGTAGCCGCGTCGCTTCTTGCCCGCTCAACGCACTACTCCAGCCCCGCTGGACGAGACGGAGGATGCGTCGAGGCGGGGGTGATCGCCGATGGTGGTGTCCGAGCGCTGAGAAGGAGTGCGGCGCCGAGGGCTGCCGATGCGAGTGACGCGGCGAGGATGGCGGCCTTGGCGGCGTCGGCCAGCTCGGGATCGGCGAACGCGAGCCCGGCGATGAACAGCGAGACCGTGAAGCCGATCCCGCCGAGCGCCGCCGCGCCAGCGAGATGTCGCCATTGGATCTCGGCGGGGAGCACCGCGAGGCGGAGGCGGGTGCCGAGCCAGGCGCCGGCGAGGATGCCGAGCAGCTTGCCGGCCACGAGGCCGACCACGACACCAACCGCAACTCGGGTAGCGCCTGGGCCGGAGAGCATGTCGGATCGCAGTTCGACACCGGCGTTGGCGAGGGCGAAGACCGGCAGGACCACGAAGCTGGTGGCGGGATGGAGCAGCTCTTCGAGGTGCTCGGCGGGCGAGACGCTCTCGCGGGCGATGATCGTCATCTGGTGGATCTCGCTGGCGGTGGGTTCGTCGGAGAGGTCTTGCGCCCACCGTCGCGCCGTGTCGGACGGCGCCAATCGATGCGTCGGCGTGGTGAGCGCCAAGGCGACGCCGGCGATGGTGGCGTGCACGCCGGACCGGTAGGTGGCGTACCAGGTGGCGACGGCGAGCGCGACATAGATGGGTGGCCAGTCGACCCTCAGGCGGCGCAACACCACCGATGTGACCACCCCGACGACAGCGGCGGCCAGCGCGCCACCGTCGAGGGTGCCGCTGTAGAAGACCGCGATCACGACGATCGCGCCGAGGTCATCGACGATCGCCAACGTGAGCAGGAACAGCTTGAGCGACGACGGCACCCGCGACCCGACCAGCGCGAGCACCCCGAGCGCGAACGCGATGTCGGTCGCCATCGGGATTCCCCACCCGTGGCCACCGGCACCGCCGCCGGCCACCAGCGCATACAGCGCCGCCGGCACGACCATGCCCCCGACAGCGGCGAACACTGGCAGGGCGGCGACATGCTTATCGGCGAGCTCGCCGTGCACGGCCTCGCGTTTGATCTCGAGACCGACCACGAAGAAGAACAACGCCATCAGCCCGTCGTTGACGAAGTGGCGCAGGTCGTCCTCGACCCGAAAGACACCGAACCCGAGCGAGACCCTGCTGTGCCACAGCGCCTCGTAGCTGTGCTGCCACGGCGAGTTCGCCCAAACCAACGCAACCAGCGCGGCGACGACAAGCGCGACGCCGCCGGACGCCTCGGTGCGCACGAACCGCGCCACCACGCCGGGCAGGCTCCGCGCCGGTGTCGACTGACGCGCCGCCGCCGAATGCTCGGTGCTCATCGTGGCCGGGCCGTCCGAAGCGGATGACTAGCTCGCCGGGTGTTGCGCTGCGAGCAGAGCTGCGGTGCGGTGGACTGTGCGGTCATGGTGCTCCGGTAGGGGTCGACGGATCAATTCGCCGACCAGGCTTCCCGGCACGCCAACCACGACGATAGTCGTCGGCCATGAAGGCGGGTTCGGTAGGCAACCAGGGCGGGTTGCTGGGCGGCGCCCGACTGTGAGATGAGATCGGCTCGGCTGACGCGAGGCTCGCTCAGCCGCGAGGAGAGCGCCGACCGCAGCTGCGCTTGTCACCTGATTTCCTGAATCCTCTTTGGGGCAGTGTCAACGTGACGAGGGCGCATCGGGCTCCCGGTGCCACGGCCAGCGGCCACCGAGTTCGACCTCGAGGCTGAAGCTGAGGAAGGTGCGGATAACCACGATCACGGCGAGCACGCCGGCATTCGTAAGGGTGGGTGTGACGGCGACGGTGCGGATGATGTCAGCGGCGACGAGGAGTTCGAGGCCGAGCAGGATCGCCCGTCCGAGCCGTTGCCGGTAGATCCGGTAGCGGTCGGATCCGGGCACCGCTGGCCGCAGCGCGGCGACACTGGCGGCTGCGATGCCGATGACGATGGCGCCGACACCAACGCCGTCGACGACCTTGCCGACTGTCTCCACTGCTTCGCTGAAGCTCACCGTCGAGCACCGCCTGGCACCGCTGCATCCCTCACGGGACGCGCTTCCAGCCCGTGTCCCGGTCCCACAGGTTGGCGGCTTCCATCGTGGCGTAGTGCGTGGCGAGGTGGGACTTCGCGGGGTCGATGTCCGCACTCGGGAGGTCGACGCCCCCGCGCGCTCCCTGTAGGACGCCGCCAGCATTCAATACGCGCGGAACCGCATGCAGACGACCGTCGATCACGTTGGCGATGAGGAGTTTGTAGTCGGCGTTGTCGTCGCTCTGAGCGTCATCGGTTAACGCAAGATCGGAAATTCGTGCCGGCCTCCGAGGTGCACGTGGCCGGCGTCGCTCACGTCGACGCAGAGCGCAGCGCAGCGATGAGCTCGGCCTTGGTCATCCGGCCGCGACCATGCACATCAAGCTCCGCCGCTCTGGCATAGAGCGCTTCCTTGGTCCACTCCTCATAGGCGCCGGTGTTGGCGACGGTGCGGTCAGTCACGCTTAGGGGAGAACCCTTGAGGTGGGGCGTCGCGCCGGGATCCACGTCGCCGCGCCATGCGCCGGTCTCGCCGCCGCGCTTTTCGACGAAGGTTTTGAATGCTTTGAGGTCCTTCTTGGCCCGGGCCTCCATGACGCCGGCCCCGGCAGCCACGCGTTCGCTCACGCCCGAGGGCGCCATGTCCAGCTGGAGCATCACCTGGGTGTGGTCGTCGTCGAGGCGATGGAACGTGACCACGCCGCCATGTGTGCCGTCGTGCTTGTTGCCCTCTTGGGCCCGCCACGCAATTCGTTGATCGGGGATCTGCTCGGTTATTTCGGCGATCCACTCGCGGCGTGCGCCGAGCACCTTTGCTGTCCAGTGGAGGTGGGTGTCGTCGAGCTGCTCGACCGCTTCAACATGGGTCATGAACTTCGGGTATTGCTCGAATTGCGTCCACTGGTTGTAGACCGTCCGGACCGGCAGGTCGACGGTCACTGATCGCTCGATCGTGCTCACGGGACTCCTCTTTCGGCTAGCGCTGTCTCGGGAGGTCCTTCCCTTCCCGCTGGCCGGCTAACCGGTCACGACGTGAAGGTGAACTGATCGTCGCGTGGCTCGAAACGCTCCTGACAAGAGTCCTGCAGGGCGGAAAGGCCCGGATTGTCGGGTTTATCGGTTGCGCAGGGGGGTAGGAGGTCGGCAACCGGAGCCGTGCAGCGAGCGCGGCCAGTCGAAGGGCCTGCAGTGAGCCAGACACGAGGACCTCGCCGGCACTGCAGTGCTCGCCGGCATCGACGGCGTTGCCACCACCAAGACGTGACGCCGGGGGCGGTGCGCCGGCTTCGGCTCCAAGTCGGCGCTGCCGGCGGACCGTGGTTCGCCTGGGCCGGGCTGGCCGTCGACGACCTTCCCCAAGTCGCATCAAGCGCCGGTCTCACCTGTGTCGAGTCGTGGGAAGCCGCGGGTCGCTCGTTCGCGCGACTCGACCACGCATCGGCCGACCGGTGAACCTCCGAGTCGGCCCGTTCCGCGAGGGCACGTTCACGAGCCCACTGCACGACGAGCGGCTCGCGGCATGGCTGGGAGCTGCGCTCGGCATCACGATCACCGTGTGCTTCGCGACCGGGCTTGTCTCCCACGGGATCCAGAACCCGCCGTCGTGGTTCACTTGGCCGTCGCGCCCGGTGAACCTGTATCGCGTCACCCAGGGCCTTCACGTCATGATGGGCATCGCCTCGATCCCGCTGCTGCTCGCCAAGCTCTGGGTCGTCTACCCGCACTTCTGGACATGGCCGATCCTGCGCGGGCTGACTAGCGCCGTCGAGCGACTCTTCGTCCTCGTACTTATCGCTGGCAGCCTCTTGCTGCTCAGCACCGGCGTGGTGAACATCGCGTACTGGTACTCGGTCATGCCGTTCAACTTCGTGCGCACCCACTTCTGGACGGCGTGGCTGGTTGTCGGCGCGCTCGTGGTCCACATCGGGGCGAAGACGACGACGACTCGCGCCGCGTTCTCGCGAGGTCGCCACGCACCGATCGAGGGATCCTTAACGCGGCGCGGCTTCCTCGTGGCCACCGGCGCGGCCGCCGGAGCGCTCGCGCTCACCGTCGTCGGTGAGACGGTTGCCCCACTCAAGCGCCTCGCGGTCCTGGCGCCGCGCCGCATCGGCACCGGGCCGCAGGGCGTGCCGGTGAACAAGTCGGCCGCGCAGGCCGGCGTCGTCAAGAAGGCGAAAAGCGACAACTACCGGCTCAAGATCGACGGCAAGGTGGCAACACCGCTGCGCCTCACCCTTGCCGACCTCCGTGCCCTTCCGCAGCACCACGCCGACCTTCCGATCACCTGCGTCGAGGGGTGGAGCGCGGCGGCCAGCTGGTCGGGTCCCCGGATCAGCGATCTGCTCGAGGCAGCCGGCGCCGAGGCCGGCGCACGGGTGACGGTCCAATCGCTCCAGAAGGGCGGAAGCTTCGCCACCTCCGACCTCGAGCCATCCCACATCGCCGACCCCGATTGCCTGCTCGCGCTCGACCTCGGCGGCGAGGCCCTCCACATCGATCACGGCTTCCCCGCCCGCCTGATCGCTCCGAACCGTCCCGGAGTGCTGCAGACGAAATGGGTCGCCCGTCTGGAGGTCTCGTGATCGACACCGATCGCCCGCTCGTCGACAACCCACGCATCTTCTGGCCCGCCGTCGCGATCGGCGGACTCATCGTCGCCTTCGGCGTGCGCGGTCTGCTCGTCGATGCGGTGCCGCCCGTCGGCTATCTGAAGTGGTTCCTCGGCGTGAACCTGGCCCACGACCTGATTCTCGTACCGGCCGGCACCCTGATCGTGGTCGCCGCTCGGCGGCTCCCGGCGCGGATCCGCGCCGTGATCCTCACCGGGCTCTTCGCCGCCACCGTGCTCACCATCTACGCGTTCCCCTTCCTCCTCGGACGGGGCCGGCGCAAGGATTCGCCGAGTGTCCTGCCCCTCGACTACTCAACCGGTCTGGGCTGGGCGCTGCTCGCGGTGGGCCTGGCCACCGGCGTGGGGATCGCGTGGCAGCTGGTCCGGCCACGAGAGCACAAGTCCGGCGCCACCGGCGTAGGTACACGCGGGTGACGTTGTCGAGCCACGGGCTCTGGCCCTGCTCGTCTTACAGCTGCTGGAGCTTGGTTACGACTGCTTGCCCGCGTCGTGCTGGCCGGGGAGCACGTCGGTTTCGGATTTGTGCCACGCCGGGTGATCGCCGGCGGTCTCCACGTTGAAGCCATAGTCGTACACGAGGGTGCCGCCGAACGTCGCACCCAGCGTCACCAGCGCTGCGATAACCACGGACAGCACCATGATCCCGACTGGGGTCACGAGCTCGGTGTGGTAGTCGTTCATCCGCCACGCGACGTCCGCCAACGCCAACACGGTGACGGTGACCATGACCGTGGCATGGGTGTTGATGGTGCGCCGGGCTTGGGTGCCGGCCTCCGATGACTTCCATGCGTCCCACAGGCCGGTGAGG
>JACCXE010000441.1 GCA_013697265.1 Actinomycetota bacterium
GAACGCGACTCGGGGTCTCCGGTATCGTGCGGGGCGTTACCAACACGGGGGGCGATCACATGGCCGACGATGTGCTTACGGCGAGGCGTTAGTCATGCAGGTGACGGCTCTGGCGGACGAGTACGGCGTCTCCGAGGACGTGATACGCGACGCGTGTCGTCAGCTCGGTCTTGTGATTTCCGTTGACGACGACGTGGACGAACAGGCCTTGCGCGCTGGCGTCGACGCCAGACGCGCCGCCAACGCGTCGACCACGGCGGCTGTAGCTAACGGCGCGCCATCGGAGCCCGAGCCGGCCGAACCCTCCATCCCGGAACCCGAACAAGTCGCGGTGGAAGACACCATCGCAGTACGCCGACAAGACGACACTCCAGTTGCGTTGGCATACCCGCGCGCGACGCCGGCCTTGTTCGCCGGTCTTGCGCTTGTCGCTGCGTTCTTTATGCCTTTGGCGAGCGGCTTCGGCGGTCTTCTGTCTGTCAGCAGCTTTGGCTATCTGCGACTCGTCCGCGAGTTTCACAACTCGCTCAGCTTCGGCGACTGGGTGGCCGTCGCGGCGCTGGCGGCCGGCGCGTTGCTCGGCATCGCTGTAGTCGTCACTGAGGCGCTCGGCGCGCGCAATCGATTGGTGCTCGTCGCAGCGGCGATCGTTCCGATCGGGCTAATCGGATACGTGTTGGTTCGAGGCGCATCGGTGAACGACCTCGGCCACGCGGAGATCGCCGGCTACCTCGCGGTCGCCGCTGCGATCGTGCTGCTTTTTACCGCGTCCGACTTGTTGGACCGCGGCTCGCCGACTCTGCGGGCCGGAGTGTTCGCGGTGTGCGGGCTACTTCTCTTGGCGGGAATCGCTGTGCCCGCCGTGACCAACTCGCTGCAGTCGGACTTGACCGACGCGTTCAGAGGTTTCACTTCTGATTTGTAGCCGACGCAGCCACGCACCATCTCGTGGCGGAACTGTAACGCTTCGGTTTCGCGCCGAGCATCGTCACGCTGTTCGAACGGACCGGGTCCTGGCCCCTCCATTGGTACGAGCCCGCAGTCGACGTGACCGGCGTGTCCACACTCGAGCGGACGGTGATCTGCGCCCACACACGTAGCCACGACCACACGGACGCTTCTTTGGGCGGTCCGCACCCGTCGCAGATCGGGTTGGCTCCTGCGTTCGATGTCGCGCATCGAACGCAGGACCACTCCCCCCTCGTCCTCCCGCTCAACGGCTCTCGGCCGTTGTTGATCGTCGTGGATCACGACCCGCGCGTCGCGCGGTCCGCCTCCGCGGCCTTGTCCTCGAAGAACTGGTCGGGCGCGACCGGCTCTTGGCGACGAACCTTGTCCCGCAACGACGCTGTCGACCGGCTCAGGCTCGCGAACGCCTCGCCGGCACCCGCACCATCGGGAGCGAACGCCTGCACCGACCCGTGCGCGTAACCGACGGCGGTGCTATCGGCGTAGGCGTCCATGCCGGCGCCGAGGAACGCGAACGTCCAGCCGAACTCCTTCTTCACCGCGATGAGGTCGAAGAGGTCACGCCGGCTCACCGAGCGACTCTGATTCTCCTCCCCGTCGGTGAACGTGACGAACAGGATCTGCTCGGCGGGGTCGCCCGCATCCGCCAGAGCGTTCGCCCGAGCGGACGCGTGCAGGATCAGTTTTGCCGACGAGTCGAACAGCGGCGTGCCGCCGCGGGGTTGGAACGTGTCGGGCGTCAGCGGCTTGGTCTGCGCGATCGGCACCGCGTCAGCGATGACCTCAAACGCGTCCTGTGTGTCGAACTGAACGAGCGTGAGCACGGCGTCGGTGCCGATCCACGAACAAAGACCGTCGAGTCGAAGTCCGGCGACGTTGGCTCGTCCTTAGCGCAAGCCCCGCTCACCCAAGATCGCGCGCAGCGCGTCGAGGTTCCAGACGACTCCGAGATCGCTGTCTGCGCTCATGCGCCCGGAGTACACGCCCACGAAGCGGCCGACAGGCTTCTCGACCCTCGTCATCGTTCCGTCGTCGAGGGCAACGACACCACCGGTGGAGTACGCGATCACCGGCGAGCCGACCGCGCCCGCCGTCGTACGGGCATCGACGAGAAAACACGGGACGGCGTTGAAGTCCAGCCCGGGATCCGACGCCACGAACCCGCGAGTCCACACAGGAATGTTCTTGCCGTCGCTCGTAAGGAAAGGGAAGCCAACAATGTTGACGGCGTCGCTGATGTCGTAGCGAAGAGGAGCGCCCGGCGCCCACGGGTCGTAAGGCCGGATCTGAACGCCGTCCAGATCGGTGCACGGCAAGGCAACAAGATCGACCAGCTCCCCGAGAACGGGGTGCTCCCTCCAGAGCGGGACAGACTCGTGGCTGTAGAGCGCTTCCACCGTCCACTTCCACGTCCCGAGTTGCTGTCCGTTGTGAGCGATGCAGACGTGGTCGGGGACGGCCCCGCTCGGGTGTAGCGGCGCGTTCGACGTTTGGTGGCGTCCCCTCAGCACGTGCCGGCTTGTTACGAGGAAGTTTTTGCCGCCCTCGTTGACCATGAACCCGGTCGCGGTGCCGAGGTCGTTATCGGCCGCACGTAACCTCAACAACAGCGAAGCTACGGACGGCCTTCGGATGCGGGCCATCGCCTAGATGCGGCTGGGCTAGTTGTTGACGAGGATGAGTTCGTCGACGTCGGTCGTGACGGCCCCGTTGGTCTGAGTAGAAGTTCCGATGACAACCTCGACCACGTCGCCGTCAACCCGCAGGCCGACACGCACCGCGCGACCCGAGGAATGGTCGATCGCATTGTTCAACATCTCCGTGGTCGCGTGGCGCAAGACGCGCTCCGCTTCGATCGACAATCCCGGCGCGAGCACCACGAGCTCGGCACGGACGTCGGCCCACATACCGTCTTCTGCCAATCCCTCGGGTGGTGGCAGCGGCCAGGAGCGGGTGAGGTCGAAGAGCCGCCGCCACGCGGCGCCGCGCCCTGCGCCTTCGAGCACACCAAGGCGGTCGTCCCGCAGCCGATTGAGGTGCAACCGCATCGCCTGTCGACTCACGCCGAATTCTCTAGCCAAGTCCCCCGCCGACCGCGGTCGTGCGCTCAACGCCTGCAGCACCGCGTCGGAGGTGACGGCGGGTGTGCTTGTCATTTAGTCATTATGTAGGCGTTATGACTAAACGACAAGCGTCCTTGATCGGCCTACGCAAGACCTCAGTGGGGCGGGCGCCCAGATCGGCCACACCGGGAGCACCGATCAGGGCAACCCCCGTTCGTATTGCGCCCGGACGGTAGCACTCTGCTACACCGTTCCAGTGCGACATCGTCATCAACTCGTGCCCGGTTGATTTATCCCGTTCGAGCACGTGTTTCGACCGCCGCCTCGGGCGGCTCGAATGACCATTCGCCGTCTTCGTTCTTGCTGAGCACCCATCCGTAACGGGTTTTGAGTTCGTGGTGGATGGGGCAGAGGTGGTTCAGGTTGTCGTAGGACGTGCGTTTCGATTCGGCGTAGTCGTTGAGGTGGTCGCGTTCGAGCCGGAACGTGCGGTTGCAGCCCGGTGCGACGCATTTGGCTTGCATGAATTGCAGCGACTTTTGCAAAGCGACCGGCACGTAGCGATCGATGCGCACGATCTTCAACACGTCTTCGCCCCGAGTGAGCAGGGCGTCAATGATGGAGTCGTTCTCCGCGAGTAGCGCTTCGACTTCGGCCACGGTGAGTTCGCCGCTCCCCGGCGCGTCACAGATCTCGTCGCCCTCAACCCGGCCACGTCGCAACGCGGCGAGGTCAACGCGGATCTGCACATTGGTCCGCGCCGCCCGCTTCTTCGCCCCTGCATCAGCAGCACCA
>JACCXE010000449.1 GCA_013697265.1 Actinomycetota bacterium
TGCGGGAGGCAAGCCGCTGAAACGTTTCGCAGTTCTTATTGATGACTTCGCTTCGCTGCGTCATTTAGAGCACCTCGGGCGCGAGAGAGACGATGCGCATGAACTTCTTGTCGCGCAGCTCGCGGCCCACCGGGCCGAAGATGCGCGTGCCGCGCGGCTGCTGCTGATCGTTGATCAACACGGCGGCGTTCTCGTCGAAACGGATGTAGGAGCCGTCGGGACGACGACGCTCTTTCTTGGTGCGCACAACGACACACTTCACGACGTCGCCGCGCTTGACCGCCGCGCCGGGGATCGCTTCTTTCACCGTGGCAACGAAGATGTCGCCGATGCCGGCGTAACGACGACGCGAGCCGCCGAGCACCTTGATGCAGAGCACTTCCTTGGCGCCGCTGTTGTCGGCGACGCGAAGTCGACTTTCCTGTTGAATCATCGGGCGCGCTCCAGCACTTCTACGACCCGCCAGCGCTTGAGCTTGCTCAGCGGACGAGTTTCGGCCACGCGGACGCGGTCGCCGAGGCGAAGGTCGTTGGTTTCGTCGTGCGCGTACAGCTTCTTGGTGCGCTGCACGGTCTTGGAGTACTTCGCGTGACGGACGCGTTCGATGACGGACACGACGACGGTCTTGTTCATCGCGTTCGAGGTGACCAGGCCCTCGCGAACCTTGCGCCGGTTGGGGCGCTCGGTTTCGGTTTCGTTGTTTGTTGTGTCGGACATCAGGCGTTGGCCTCCGTGGCCTCATGGGCGGCGATCTCGCGTTCGCGGATCAGCGTGGCGAGGCGAGCAACCTCACGACGCAGTTCTCCGATGCGCGAGTTGTTATCGAGCTGACCGGTGGCCAGGTTGAACCGCAGGTTGAACAGTTCGGCCTTGGTCTCGGTGTAGCGGGCGGCCAGCTCTTCGTCGGCCAGGGTCCGCAGTTCGGCGTTGTGCTTGGCGTTCATCAGACCTCCACCTGCTCGGTCTGCACCTTGCGGGACACGACCTTGGCCTTGATCGGCAACTTCTGGATCGCACGCTCGAGCGCGGAACGCGACAACTCTTCGCCGACGCCACCGAGTTCGAACAGGATGCGGCCCGGCTTGACCACGGCTACCCAGAACTCAGGGTTGCCCTTGCCCGAACCCATGCGGGTTTCGGCCGGCTTCTGCGTAACAGGCTTGTCTGGAAACACGCGGATCCACACTTTGCCGCCGCGCTTTACGTGGCGGGTCATCGCAATACGGGCGGCCTCGATTTGGCGGGCCGTGATCCAACCGGGCTCAAGAGCCTGTATGCCGAAGTCACCGAAGGACACCGTGGTGCCGCCCTTGGCCTGACCCGACATGCGCCCGCGCTGCTGCTTGCGGTGCTTGACCTTTCGGGGCATCAACATTTCAGTCGGTGTCCTTGTGGAAGTGCGGTGCCTCGTGATGCTCCTTGAGGCGACGGTTGATGTCTTCTTCTTCGGCAAGAATGCGCTCGAGATCCGGATCTGCCTCCGGGATGATCGGCGCCTCCTCGACAACGTTCTCGGGCAGGCTTGTACCGGGCTCGGACCCGAGCTCACCAAGTGCGGCGCTGCGCTTGCCGCCACCAGCGGTGACAACGCGTTTGGGACGAGGCTCGCCCGACGTGTCGCCGACAGCCATCGCCGCCTCGCGGCTGATCTTGTCGTCCGTGGAAAGTTTGTACGGCAGGATGTCGCCCTTGTAGATCCAGACCTTTACGCCGATGCGGCCGTAGGTGGTCTTGGCCTCGCGGAAGCCGTAGTCGATGTCGGCGCGCAAAGTGTGCAACGGCACCCGACCGTCGCGGTACGTGAGCGACCGGCTCATTTCGGCGCCGCCGAGGCGACCGCCGCAGCGAACGCGGATGCCCTGCGCTCCGGCCTTCTGCACGGTTTGCATCGCACGCTTCATGGCACGACGGAAGCTGACGCGACCTGCGAGCTGGTCTGCGATGCCCTGCGCAATAAGGGCCGCGTCGAGTTCGGGCTGTGCGATCTCGCGGATGTTGAGCTGTACCTTCGGATTGTTCGTGATCTTGATCAGCGCTTCACGCAGACGATCGGCCTCGGCCCCGCGCCGACCGATGACGATGCCGGGGCGGGCGGTGTGCAGGTCGATTCGCAGGCGGTCACGCGTGCGCTCGACTTCAATGCGGCTGACGGCAGCGCGCTCGAGCTGCTTGCTCAAGTAGTCGCGGATCTTCCAGTCCTCGATGACGTAGTTCTGGTACTCGCGATCGGCGAACCAACGGCTCTTCCAATCGGTGGTTACGCCGAGGCGGAAACCATATGGATTGACCTTTTGGCCCATTACTCAGCGTCCTTGTTTTCGTCAGCGGCCGGCTCTTCAGCAGGTGCCTCTTCAGCGGGGGCTTCCTCAGCCGGTGCTTCATCGGCAGCGGCGTCAGCCGCGGCCGCTTCCTCCGTCGCTTCGACCGCTAGCTCGCTCTGTTCGTCGAGCTTCGCTTCAGCTTCTTCGGTGACTGCCTCGAGCGTGTCGGCCGCGTCGTCGACGATCACCGGCGTCTCGTTCACGACGACCGCGTCGACGATCGCCTCGCCGTGATCGTGACCCTCGTGATCGTGGTCATGCGTTTCAGTTGCGCCACCCTGCGTTTCGGCTGGGCCGCCCTGGACCTTTTGCGATGCGGCCACGCGAGCACGGCGACCGCGCTCTTGGTTCGCCCCGGTGCGACGACTACGCCGCTCGACTTGCGCTGCTTCGGCCTTGGCTTTGATCCGGGCCAGGCGGTCTTCGGGCAGACGGCTCACAATGATCGTGATGTGGCTGGTGCGCTTGAAGATCTTGCCGGCGCGGCCGCGGGCGCGGGGCTTGAAACGCTTCTGCGTGCGGGCCTCGTCGGCGAAGCACGCGGACACGAACAATTCCTCGCCGTTCATTTCGTCGTTGTGCTCGGCATTCGCTACCGCGCTATCGAGCAGCTTGCCCACCGTGGTTGCGGCGTCGCGCTCGCAGAACTCGAGCACGTCACGCGCGCTCTTCACGTCGAGGCCGCGGATCAAGTCGAGCACTACGCGGACCTTGCTGGCCGAACCGGGCGCGTTGCGCAGCACGGCGCGGGTGCCCTCGCGCTCGTTGGTCTTGGTACCAAAAGTCATTACCGGCGGCCCTGACGCTCTTGGCCCGCGTGGTAGCGGAAGGTGCGGGTGGGCGCGAACTCGCCGAGCTTGTGACCGACCATCGACTCGGTGAGGTACACGGGCACATGCTTACGACCGTCGTGCACAGCGACCGTGTGGCCGACCATGTCGGGGATGATCGTGGAGCGACGGGACCAGGTCTTGATGACCTTCTTGTCGTTCGCGGCGTTCAGTGCGTCCACCTTTTTGAGGAGATGGCCGTCAACAAATGGGCCCTTCTTAAGACTGCGTGGCATTTCTTATCTACCTCCGCGCCCCGCGCCCACGGCGCCGGCGGATGATCATTGAGTCGGAATCCTTGCGACGGGCGCGGGTGCGCCCTTCGGGCTTGCCCCACGGGGAGACGGGATGCCGTCCACCTGAGGTCTTTCCTTCGCCACCACCGTGCGGGTGGTCGACGGGGTTCATGGCAACGCCGCGGGTCTGCGGGCGCTTGCCCAGCCAACGACTGCGGCCGGCCTTGCCGACCTTGATGAGCTCGAACTCGGAGTTACCGACTTCGCCCACCGTGGCCCGGCAATCGATCGGCACACGGCGCATCTCGGAGGAAGGCAGACGGAGCGTTGCGAACGCACCTTCGCGGGCCACGAGCTGAACGCTCGATCCGGCCGAGCGAGCCATCTTGCCGCCTGCGCCCGGATAGAGCTCGACGTTGTGAATGACGGTACCGACCGGGATGTAACGCATCGGCAGCGCATTCCCCACGCGGATCTCGGCACCCTGGCCGCTTTGCAGCGTGTCGCCGACGTTCAGGTTCTTGGGAGCGAGGATGTAGCGCTTCTCGCCGTCCACATAGTGCAGCAAGGCGATGCGACAGTTGCGGTTGGGGTCGTATTCGATGGTCGCGACCTTGGCCGGCACGCCGTCTTTGTTCCGCTTGAAGTCGACCTTGCGGTACTGCTGCTTGTGGCCGCCGCCGCGGTGACGCGAGGTCTTGCGGCCGTAGCTGTTGCGGCCACCGCTCTTGGGTGACGGCTCGAGCAGCGACTTTTCGGGCGTGGTGGAGGTGACGTCTTTGAAGTCCGACACCGACATGAAGCGTCGGGCCGGGCTGGTGGGCTTGCGCTTACGAAGTGCCATTGCTCTAACCCTCGAACATTTCGATTCGGTCGTCGCCCTTGAGGGTGACGATGGCGCGCTTGGTATCGGCGCGCTTGCCGTAGGTGAAGCTGCGCCGGTTGCGCTTGCGCTTGCCCTGCCGGTTCAGCGTGTTGACCTTGGCCACCCGCACGTTGAAGATGGCCTGGATCGCATCGCGAATCTCGGGCTTCGACGCGTCGGGGTGGACGATGAACGTGTACACGCCGTTGTCGAGCAGCCCGTAGGACTTCTCAGAGACAACCGGCTTGATGATGACGTCGCGGGGGTCCCTCATTCCGAGGCCTCCTCAGGGGTTTGGGCCACGGGCTCGGTGGCAACCGGTGCCTCTTCAGCGACCGGTGGCTCTTCAGCGACAGGCGCGGGGACGTCGGCCACATCGGCCACGGCATCGGCGCCGGGCAGCGTGGACGTCGAAAAGACAATCCAGTCGTTGTTCAACACGTCGTAGGTATTGAGCTCGCCCGAGAGGATGCACTGCACCTCGGGGAGGTTGCGGAACGACTTGAAGGCGTCTTCGTCCTCGCGGCTGATAACGACCAGCACGCTGTCGGACACGCCAAGCGCCTTGAGCGCAGCCACGGCAGCCTTGGTAGAGGGCTTTTCGAAGTTCCAGTTGTCCACGACGACGACGCGGCCTTCGTTGGCCCGGTCGGAGAGCGCGCTCCTAAGCGCGAGGGCGATCATCTTCTTGGGCGTCCGCTGCGCGTAGCTGCGGGGCTTGGGGCCCAGCGCCACGCCGCCGCCGGCCCACTGGGGGGCGCGGATGGAACCCTGGCGGGCCCGACCAGTGCCCTTTTGGCGCCACGGCTTCTTGCCACCGCCGCGCACTTCGGCGCGGGTGAGCGTTGATTGGGTACCGGCTCGGGCGGCCGCTAGCTGCGCCGTGACGACTTGGTGCATTACCGGCACGTTGGGCTGCACACCGAAAACGGTGTCAGCGAGGGTGACGGACCCGGCATTGCCGCCTGTGATGGTGCGGATCGAAAGGTCGGCCATTTACTTCTGCTTCCGAACGGCATTGCGAATAAGGACGAGACCGCCGCGGGGGCCCGGAACATTGCCCTTGACCAGCAACAACTCGCGCTCGGCGTCGGCCTGGACTACTTCGAGGTTCAGCGTGGTGACCTGCTCGCCACCCATCCGGCCCGCCATCTTCGTGCCCTTGAACACGCGCGACGGGGTGGCGCAGGCGCCGATCGAGCCGGGAGCGCGGTGCTTCTTGTGATTACCGTGGGTCGCCTTCTGGCCCTTGAAGTTGTGACGCTTCATACCGCCGGCAAATCCCTTGCCCTTGCTCACCGCGGTGACGTCGATCTTCTCGCCCGCCTCGAGCACGTCGACGCCGATCGAGTCGCCCACGTTGTAGGCACCCGCATCGTCGATGCGCAGTTCGATGAGTCGCTTGCCCGGGTCGACGCCGGCCTTGGCGAAATGGCCGGTCTCGGGCTTGTTGACCCGGGAGGCCTTCACCTGGCCGAAGGTGACCTGAACAGCGCTATAGCCGTCACGGTCGGACGTCTTGACCTGCACGACGCGGGCCGGGACGACGCGAACCACTGTCACCGGGATCAACCGGTGCTGCTCGTCCCAAATCTGCGTCATGCCGACCTTTTCGCCGACGATCGCTTTGGTTGCCATTGCTCGGACCTTGTCTCTTCTCACGCGGACGCTCCGCCCGGGCATGCCCAAGCGGAGCGCTAATTACGTTGTGCCACGGGGTTCCCGGCTGCTCCTCACGAGTGAGGCAGCCCACCGCGAAGGTGGACCAAACGGGCGCCCGCGGACATCGATTTGCGAACCGGACAAGATTAGCGGTTCTGCGGAGCCTTTGTCGAAAGCGATGAATCAGGCCCGCAGTTGGGCCTCGGCCGCGCTCAGGATTCGCTGAAGGTGCAGGCCACGGTGGATATCGGGAGCGTCCGTTGGTGTGCCGGCCGCCGCGGCCGCAAGCGCGGCGGGGACTTTGGCCATCGAGGTGGCGTCGGCGACCGTGGCGCAATTCAACGAGGCCGAACCGCTGCCCGAAAACACCTCGACGCTCGAAACGCTGGCAACGCCTGCGGTTGCGCACATGTCGACGCTGCTGGTGGCCCCATTTTCGTGTTCAAGGAGCAACGAAACCCACCCGAGGAGGTCACCGCTGGCTTTCACGCCCACAACGGGGCCCATGGCTGCATCGATCAGGTCGACCACGTGAGGGCCGAGGTCGAGCAGCGGACCTCGTTCGAGTCGCCACGGGGTCGCGAAGGGGCTGTCGCCGAGCAGCGCGCCCGAAACCATCATTCCCCTGCCTCCGAGTAGATGTCCGAGACCCCTGACCTCGGCGATGAAGTCGCCGGTGGCCTGGGCGAATCGCCACGACAGCAGCACTACGGTGCCCACCCCGGCCTCCTCGACCGCCGCCACGAGCCTTTCCGCCGCGTCGAGCTCGAGCGCGATCGGTTTCTCGAGCAGGAGTGTCTTTCCGGCCCGGGCCGCCACGACCGCCATTTCGGCCTGCACGGTGGGCGGTACGCAGAATGCGACCGCGTCGCACTGGGCGAGCAACGCCTCGTACGTCGCCGCCACCGCCGCTCCGTTGCGATCCGCCGTTTTTGCGGCCGCCTCGCGGCGGCGGGCCCAGACTGCGGTGAGCGTCGTGTGCGGGCTATTCGCCAGCACGGGACCGTGGACCATGTTCGCCCAGGGGCCGGCGCCGACGAGTCCAACTCTGAGCGGCTCGGTCACAGCGCCATCATGCGTCGCTACTCGTCGTGGATGTGGCGGAACGTGACGCTGATCCGGGCACCGGCCTCACGAACCTTGGGCACCGTGTGTTCCCATTGGCGTTGCATCAGCCCACCGCAGACAATCAGATCGCCGGGGCCAGGATTGAAACGGGTCGACGGGCCGCCGCCGTAGGGGCGCACGAGGAACCGCCGCTGCGAGCCCAGCGTCAGAATTCCGACGAAGGGATAGGGGTTGGACCGCGGGATTTTGTCGCGATGCCAGGCCACCGAATCGCGACCGTCGCGGTAAAGGTTGAGCCAACCCGAGTTGAACTTGATGCCGTAACGCTCGGTGAGGGCGGCACGGGCCTGCATGAGCACGGGAGCCACAGTCTTGACATGGGCTTCGCTCCAGCCCGAGCTGAGGCGGGGCTCGGGCAACTTGTTACCCCACATGATCCGATCGCGCTGCTTCCACGGCGCCTCGCGGGCGAGAGCGGCGAACACGTCGTCGGCCCCGGTGAGCCAGTTCGGCACGACCTCGATCCACGAGTCGTCGTCGAGGTTGACGCGTTCGGCGTTACGGAACGACGGGTCGATCGACGGTGGGGCGGCACCAAGTAGCGAGGTCTGCCAAGCCAAGTCCACGGCGCACAGGGTACCCGAACGTATGTTTGCCGCGTCACGCACCGATCACGTCGAGAACCCGGGCGAAGCGGGCCACCTCGGCAGGGTCGAACTTCACGCCCACCGTCAGCGCCTGGAACCCGCACATCAATCGGAACGCACAGGCCCGGGCGATGTCGGGCGCTGCGACCTCGTCGAGCAATGCCTCCTCGCCGCCGAACCAAACCACGCCCTCCACCGTGATCTGCGCGTCGACTGAGGCCGGCGTGCGCCAACCGGGTGACACGTCGATGAGCGCGATCGTGGCGACTGCGGCCTCGGCCAAGGTGTTGCCGGCGACGTCACCGTGGACTACTTGACACTGCGCTTGCTCCCCGGCGGCGAGTGGCGGACCCGCAGCGCGCGCCCGCTCCCACTCGGACCATTCGGGCACGTCGTAGATCGCCTGTTCCGGCAAAGGCGCGCCGTGCCACACCGTGCGCTCGGCGCGAGCCCAGCGGTGCGAGCG
>JACCXE010000463.1 GCA_013697265.1 Actinomycetota bacterium
GGCCGGCCCTACGTCACCCTCAAGCTCGCGACGACCATCGATGGTCGCGCCATCAGCAACGACCCGACCACGCAATGGATCACCGGTAGCCAAGCGCGGGCCGACGGGCATCGGCTGCGAGCCGAGCACGACGCGATCCTCGTCGGCGCAGGCACGGTGCGCGTCGACAACCCTCGCCTCACGACGCGCGACGCCGAAGGCGCCGATCCGATCCGGGTAGTACTCGGCACGGTCGATCCTGACGCCGCCGTGCAGCCCTGCATCGAGCGGTCCGGCGAACTCATCGACGTGCTCCACGAACTGGCACGGTCCGGCGTGATGAGCGTGCTCGTGGAAGGCGGGCCCCGCGTGGCCAATGACTTTCACGCCGCCCACCTCGTCGACCGTTACGTGCTGTACGTCGCGAACACCGAGCCCGCAAAGGCGGCCGAAGCCATGCGCGCGCTGTGGGGCGGCGAAATCGTCGACGCCACGCAAATCGGCAACGATGTACGGGTGACACTCACCCCGCAGACGGAGCGCTGACGTGTTCACGGGCATCGTCGAGGAACTCGGCTCCGTCCGCGCTCGCGACGGCGGCAAGTTCGAGTTCAACGCCAAGACCGTGGTTGAAGACGCGGGCCTGGGCGACTCGATCGCGGTGAATGGGGTCTGCGTCACGGTTACCGCCTGCGGCGACGACTGGTTCGCGGTCGACGCCGTCGACGAGACACTGGCCCGCAGCAGCCTGGACGACTTGCGCGTCGGAGACCCGGTCAACCTCGAACGGCCCGTCCGCCTACAAGACCGGCTTGGCGGCCACATCGTGCAGGGCCACGTAGACGGCATCGGGGTGTTGCGCCACGAAGCGCCCGATCTCTCCGTCCGGTGCGAGCCCTCATTGCTGAAGTACATGGTGGAAAAGGGCTCGGTGACGATCGATGGGATCAGTCTCACCTTGGTGTCGGTCGACGGCGAAGGGTTCACCGTTGCGGTCATCCCGCACACCGTCGAGGTAACCACGCTCGGTCACCGTCGGGAGGGCGACAAGGTCAATCTTGAGGTCGACGTCCTCGCCAAGTACGTCGAGCGGCTGCTGACCGGCCAAACTGTTATTTAGGCACCCCTGAAGAAAAGGGCCACGAGGAGCCAATATGCCGTTTGCAGACATCGAAAAGGCAGTCGCAGCGATCGGTCGGGGCGAGATCGTGGTCGTTGTCGACGACGAGGACCGCGAGAACGAGGGCGACTTGATCATGGCGGCCGAGTTCGCCACGCCCGAGGCGATTGCGTTCTTCCTGAAGCACACGTCGGGCGTCATTTGCCAGCCGCTGCTCGGAGAGCGCCTCGACGAACTCGACCTGCCACTGATGGTCGCGGTGAACACCGAGTCGAACCGCACCGCGTTCACGGTTTCGGTGGACGCCCGTAACGGCACGACCACGGGTATCAGTTCGGCAGATCGGTCGGCCACGATCCAGGCACTGATCGATGGCGACACGCGCCCGAACGACTTGGCGCGTCCGGGCCACATTTTCCCGCTCCGTTATCGCGAAGGCGGCGTACTGAACCGCGCCGGGCATACCGAAGCCGCGCTCGACTTGGCCCGCATGGCCGGCCTGTATCCGTCGGGCATCCTCTGCGAAGTCGTCACCGGCGACAAGAGCGACATGGCCCGGCTTGAGGAACTCGAGGAGTTCGCGGCCGAGCACGGCCTTTTGTTGATCTCGATCGCCGATCTGATCCGGTATCGCCGCCAGAGCGAGAAGTTGATCACCCGCATCGCCGAGGCGCGCATCCCGACTGAGTTCGCCGAGTTCACCTGCTACTCGTACCGCAGCCTGATCGACGGCGAAGAGCACCTGGCGTTCGTGGCCGGCGCACCGCAGGGCGCGGACAACGTGCTCGTCCGTGTCCACTCTGAGTGCCTCACCGGTGACGTCTTCGGCTCGCTGCGGTGCGACTGCGGTCCGCAGCTCAGCTCCGCGTTGCGTCGCATTGGTGAGGAAGGCAGCGGGGTGGTCGTGTACCTGCGTGGTCACGAAGGCCGCGGCATCGGCCTCACCCACAAGCTGCAGGCCTACGCCTTGCAGGACCAGGGTCGCGACACGGTCGACGCCAACCTTGACCTCGGCCTGCCTATCGACAGCCGCGAATATGGCATTGGCGCGCAGATCCTTGTGGACCTTGGCATCACCACGATGCGGTTGATGACGAACAACCCGGCCAAGCGCGGCGGCCTTGAGGGCTACGGGCTCGAGATCGTCGAGCGCGTGCCGCTAGAGATCGAGCCGAACCCGCACAACGAGGAGTACCTGCGCACCAAGCAAGAGCGCATGGGTCACATCATCGGCGGCGACGCCGGCGAAACCCCGTAAATGGCCACCGGCAAGGGGACGATTCCGCAGACGGGTCTGGCGCCCGAAGGCGTCCGCATCGGCGTGGCCGTCGGGCGATTCAACGAGGACATCACCACGCAGTTGCGCGACGGCGCTCGCGCCGCGCTCGCGGCGGCGGGGGTCACCGACGACCGCATCTGCGAAGTGTGGGTGCCCGGTGCGTACGAGTTGCCGCTTGCGGCTCGGGTCATGTTGGTGGACGGCGGATGCGACGCGGTGGTCGCGCTTGGCTGCGTCATTCGTGGGGACACCGGGCATTACGACTTCGTCGCTGGCGAGTGCGCGTCAGGCCTACAGCGCGTGCAACTCGACTTCGGCGCACCCGTCGTATTCGGCGTGCTCACGGTGGAGAACATGGACCAGGCTGTCGAGCGCGCCGCAGTGGACCAGATGAATAAAGGTGGCGAAGCGGGCGACACTGCGATTGAAATGATCGCCACACTCCGCGGTATCGCCGCCTTCGCCAAGGACGCGTAGATGCTTCGCCTGGTCGTACCCAAGGGCTCACTCGAGAAGATGACGCTCCAACTCTTCGAGGACGCGGACCTCGCGATCAGTCGCGACTCGTCGGTCAACTACAAGGCCGCGATTGACGATCCCCGCATCCAAGAAGTCCGCATCCTGCGCCCGCAGGAGATCCCGCGCTACATCGCCGACGGACTGTTCGACTTCGGGATCGCCGGCCGCGACAACATCGAAGAGACCGCCGCGGATGTCGTAAGCCTCGGCGAGCTGTCGTACTCGAAGGTAACGAACCGGCCTGGTCGTATCGTCTTGGCCGTCGCCAGCGACTCGCCGTGGCAGTCCGCGACTGACCTTCCGCAGGGCGTTCGCGTCGCCACCGAATGGATGGGCATGACGCAGCGTTATCTGTCGGAGAAGGGAATCCGGGCCGATGTGCAGTACAGCCACGGCGCGACCGAAGCCAAGATCCCAGACATCGTCGACGCGGTGGTCGAGTTCACCGAGACCGGCTCGGGATTGCGCGCCGCGGGGCTGCGAATCATCGACGAACTCCTTGTCAGCGGTACCGTGCTAATGGCCAACAAAGAGGCCTACGCCGACCCCCAGAAGGCGCACGCGA
The DNA here is from genome assembly GCA_013697265.1 of Actinomycetota bacterium. GTDB lineage: Bacteria > Actinomycetota > Acidimicrobiia > Acidimicrobiales > JACCXE01 > JACCXE01. The sequence continues at coordinate 3,463 of JACCXE010000463.1, forward strand.
TGGATCAGATCCTTACGCTGCTCCAAGGCACGCTCGAGGCCCGGGGCAAGGTGTTGGTGAAGCTCAACGTCGCAGCCGATCAGCTCGACGCGGTAATCGCCAAGCTGCCGTCGATGAAGTCGCCGACCGTGTCGAAGTTGTTCGGCGACAACGCCTACGCGGTCGAGACCGTCGTGCCCAAGAACGTGATCAACACACTGATCCCCGAACTCAAAGACCAGGGTGCGACCGACATCATCGAGTTACCCCTCTCCAAGATCATCCACTGAGCCCGATGTTGCGCACGGCCACCTTCGGCTCCGCATCGGGCACGGTCACCGAATACGACTCGCCCGCAGGCCTCGGCCTGGTCATCGCGGACGGCGGTGCGACCTACCCGTTCCACTGCACCGCGATCGCCGACGGCTCTCGCGAAATCGAAGTGGGCCGATCAGTCACGTTCACGATCGCCGCCGGCCACCACGGCCGCTTCGAAGCCACCGAGATCACATAATCACAAGTTTCGCGCCACGAAAGTTCCCCGATTCGGGCC
>JACCXE010000013.1 GCA_013697265.1 Actinomycetota bacterium
ACGACGCGCTGCGTTCGCTGATCCTGGCCACGAACCTGCTCGACGTCACCCGCATTTGCGTGGTGCAGCACACCGACTGCGCTATGGCGGGCGCCACCGAGGAGGAGGTAGCGCAGCGCGTTGCCGCCGCGAGCGGAGCCGACGCGTCGGGCGTGGCGTTCCTCGCGATGACCGATCAGGCCGCCGCGCTGCGCGGCGACATTGCCAAGATCCGCGCCTGCGCGTTGATCCCGTCGGCCACCGACGTAATCGGTCTCACGTTCGACGTCCACACGGGCGAGCTCATCCCCGCCGAGATCTAAAACAAGCGGTCGGTCGCGCCTTCGAGCGCGAGCAGGAACATCTTGCGGTCGAGGCCGCCGCCGTAGCCAACCAGCTTGCCGCTGGAGCCGATCACCCGATGGCAGGGCACGATGATGGCAACCGGGTTCTTGCCGTTCGCCAATCCCACGGCGCGTTGCGCGCCCGTGGCACCGATGCGTTCGGCCAGTCGACCGTAAGACCAGGTCTCGCCGTAGGGAATTTCGCGCAGCCCCTGCCATACGCGCTGCTGGAACTCGGTGCCCTCGAGGCGCACGTCGACGTCGAAATCCTTGAGGTCGCCTTCCCAGTAGGCCTTGAGTTGGTCGACCACTTCACCGAACGCGTTGGGGTCTTGCGGCCACGCCGCGATGTCGACGGGCGCGTGCCGCTGCTCGTGCATCACGAGTTGGGTCAGCACGTCGTCGTCACCGCCGAGGGTGATGGCCCCGATGGGGCTTTCGATGGTGCGGGACCGGGTGACCTTGGAATCGTGGCTCTTCATGGCTGACCTTTCGGGGGGAAATCGTTGACCGCATGTTCGGTCGACGACCACAGGTACTGCACCGCGTACGACCGCCACGGCCGCCACTTGTCGTACGCGTATTTGCCGACGTCGCCTTCGACGCCGAGGCGGCGCGCCGCTTTCACGACGCCCAAGTCAGTAGACGGGAACGCGTCGGGGTCGCCGAGGGCGCGCAACGCGATCATCTCGACTGTCCACGGCCCGATTCCGGGCAGCGCGTGTAGTCGCTCACGAGCGCGCCACCAGTCCGCCCCGGCGTCGAGCACGACCGTGCGGTCGCCCAGGGCGCGCACGAGCGACATGAAAGACCGGCGGCGCGCCCCGGGCATTTTCAGCAACGCCGGGTCGATCCCGGCAAGTTGGTCGACGCTCGGGAACAGGTGCGTGATTCCGCCGCCTTCGGGATCGGCGATCGGCGTGCCCGCCGCGTGAGCGAGGCGCGCCCCGTGGGTACGGGCCGCCGCGGTGGAGATCTGTTGACCGATTACCACGCGCACCGCCATCTCGGCTTCGTCGGTCGTGCGCGGGATGCGGGAGCCCGGGTTCTTCGACACCAACACCCGCATGCGCTTGTCCGCCGACAACGCGTCATCGACAGCCTCGGGGTCGGCGTCGAGGTCGAGCATGCGCCGACACCGGGCGATCGCCGTGGGCAGATCGCGAACCTGGCCGAGCACGATGCGACACAGCACGTGATCGGGCGTGGGTTGAAGCGACACCACGCACGTGCCGTTGGGTAGTTGCATCGAACGGCGGTACGCACCGTCGCGGTACTCCTCGACGCCGGGAATGCCGACGGCCACGAGGTGGCCGAACACGCCCTCGGGCGTGAACGGCTTGCGGAACGGCAGGCGGAACGTCAAGGCGCCGGGAGTCGCGGTGGTGCCGCGCTTGCGCGCTTGTTCACGCAGCGTCGTGGGACTTCCGTCGAACACAAGCCGAACGGTGTCGTTGAACTGGCGGATGCTCGAGAAGCCGGCGCCGAAAGCGACCTCGCTGAAAGCCAACTCGGTCGTTTCTATCAGCAGGCGCGCCGTTTGCGCGCGCTGGGCCCGGGCCAAGGCAAGCGGACCGGCACCGACCTCGGCAATTAGGTGCCGCTCAAGTTGACGAGTGGAGTACCCGAGCCGCGCCGCGAGCCCCGTTACGCCCTCGCGGTCGACCACGCCGTCGGCGATGAGGCGCATGGCCCGCGACACCGAGTCGCTGCGCAGATTCCACTCGGGCGAACCAGGCGACGCATCCGGCCGGCACCGCTTGCAGGCTCGAAAGCCGGCGGCCTGCGCCGCTGCGGCGGTGGGCAGGAAGCGAATGTTCTTGGCGAACGGTGGGCGGACCGGGCAGCTAGGCCGGCAGTAGATCTTGGTGGTCAGAACGGCAGTAACAAACCAACCGTCGAAGCGGGCGTCCTTGGACTGCACGGCGCGGTAGCAGCGCTCGAAGTCCTCGTACATACGAGCACTGTGACACGGCAGGACGGACGTGGCTGGCGGAAATCCGACACCGATGTGGAGAGCGATGGAGCCCGAAGCGACTCCGTCTCTACCCGAAGGACACCGTGATCGAGCCCCGATCGGGCAGCGCCGCCCAGTCACGCTGCAGGTCAAGCAATCGCAGACGAACGGCGGCCAACTCCGGAGGCACATACGCCGCGGGAATCACATAACCGCGTTGCACGCCATCGCCGGGCGGACCTAAGCCGCCGACGGCAGCTTCGGCGGCGCGCAGCCCGTCCCCGTCAAACGCCGTGTCTTCCACAAGCGGTCGACCGCCGCGCACAAGCGTCGGTTCGTTGTCAACTACCGCAACGTCGGCGCCCCGATCAATCAGCCCCCAGAAGCCGTCGCGCATCTCGAGACCCGACTCGACCACCAGATGGACCAGATCGTGCGGCAGACCGTCACCGGAAGCGGGGAACTGCCAGTGCACTTCAGTGCCGTCGGCGCGGGTCACGTAGATGTGGTCGCGGCCGCCGCGGTGACGGACGAAGGTCGCGGTGAGCACCGCTCCAGTGTTGCCCAACCGTGAGCTCGGCAGCATTGACATGTGACCTAGCGGTCACATATGGTGTCGTAGTGGAAGAAGATGTCTACCGAGCGATCGCCGACCCGACCCGGCGTGAACTCATGGACGAACTCTTTCGCCAAGACGGGCAGACGCTTGGCCAACTCGAGCAGCGATTCGGCATGACTCGCTTCGGCGTGATGAAGCACCTCAAGGTGCTCGAGGAGGCTCACGTGGTGGTTACCCGTCGGCGTGGTCGGGAGAAGCTGCATTTCCTCAACCCTGTGCCCATTCGCCTCGTCTACGAGCGGTGGGTCAGCAAATACACGGAGCCGTGGGCGGCCACGCTCACAAGTCTGAAAGACGAATTGGAGAAGACGATGGAGAAGGTCTACGAGATCTACATCCGCACTACCCCCGAGCTGCTTTGGAACGCGATCACCGACCCCGACACCCGAAGCAAGTACCAGTTCGGTGCCCAGGTGATCAGCGACTTCACACCCGGGTCGCGCTTCGAGATGCGGGCCGGCGAGTACGAACTCGGCGAGGGCGAAAACGTCGAGGTGGATCCACCCCACAAGCTCGTGCAGACGATGCGCGCCCTGTGGGGTGACGACGTGAAGGCCGAAGGGTTCTCGCGGATCACATGGGAGATCGAGAGGATCGGCGACGACTCGTGCCTGCTGAAGGTCACGCACGACCAGTTGCGCGACGGCGCCAACGATCAGCTGTACGGAGGCTGGCCCATGATTCTTTCGGGCCTCAAGACCTGGCTTGAAACCGGTGAGTTGCTCACGACACCCGGATCGTTGATGTACTCGTAATGGACTTCAAATTCGAGCTAGTCGTCTTGCCAGTCACCGATGTCGACCGGTCCAAAGAGTTCTACGTCGACAAGATGGGTTGGGCTCTCGACGTCGACCACGACATGGGCGAGCACTTCCGCGTAGTGCAGATGACGCCGCCCGGCTCTGCGTGCTCGGTCACGATCGGGCGGGGCATGTCCGACCCGTCGAGTGCCGGTCGCTACAAAGGCATGCACCTGTGCGTCGGCGACATCGTCGAAGCGCGTCACTGGCTCGTCGCGCGCGGCGTCGACGTCGGTGATCTGTATCACTTCGGCGCCACCGGTCAGACGACGGGTGTGCACCCGGACCGAGCGCGCTACGGCACGTTCGCCGAGATCGCGGACCCCGACGGCAATCTGTGGTTACTGCAAGAGGTCAACGACAACCCCACCGGCATGTCGCAGGACTGAACGGAGCGTCGGCGTACGGTCAGAACATGCTGTTCGTGCACGAGACACATCGCGTGGCCGGCAAAGACGCCGACCGCTTCGAGGAGCTGTACCGGGACGGGTGGGCGCCGGTGCTGGCCAAGGGCGACGACGCTCGGCTGTTGTGGTTCATGCACCAAGCCCACGGCACCGGCTGGGCCTATGTGTTCGTTACGGTCACCGCGGTGGCATCGAGCGCGGTGCTCGACGAACTCAACGCGCGCATTCACTCGGGCGACCTGCACGATTGGTACGCCGAGGTCGACTCGTTGCGCCACAGCCTGGAAGCGAAGGTGCTCGAGCCCGCGCCTTTCTCGGCGCTGCAGACGCTCGACTTGTCCACGATTCCCGCGGCCTCCGAAGAACCTGCGGACGGCACGCTGCCGTTGTTCATGGAGGACACGGCGTGGCCCCATCGCGGCGAGTTCGACAACTACTTGGAAAAGGCGTCGACGCTCTACGCGAAGACGCTGGAAATGGCCAACGCCCGGGCCGGCGGTGGGTTGCTCGAACTGGTCGCCGCCTTCGTCCCCCGCTTCGGCAGCGGCAAGCATCGCGAAATCGTGTTGTGGCAGCGCGTGAACAACCAGGCCGGTCTGCTTCCCTTGTTCAACCGCGAGGTGCCCGACGCGTACAAGCAGCCGGGAAGTTGGATGATCGACGCGCTCGAGGTGCGCGACCAGTGGGAGAGCCGGCTGCTGCGCGTGTCCGGATGGTCGCCGCTCAGCTGATGCTGCGATGACGAGGTTCGTGTTGATCCCCGGCGCCGGCTGAGCGGCTTGGTACTGGAGCCGGTTGCGACAACAAGTGGGAGCGGCCCGCGTACCAAACCGACGGCCGCTGCCTTTAGTCGACGTCACACTCCGGCGTTGAACAGCCGCCAACTGCCGGGAACGCCCTTCAAGTGGTGCTCGCCGCGGTCGGTGAACTCGATGCCCGACCCGGCGACCAGATCAACGACCGTGCGTGAGACCAAGACGTCGTTCGGTCCAGCGAGCCCCGCCACGCGCGCTCCGATATTGACGGCGATACCCGCGACATCGTCGCCGCGCAGTTCCGATCTCGCCCGTGTGGAGTCCGGCGCGTAGCTCGATTCCGAGGTTACGAGCCGAATCGGCGATCGCGGCGGCGCAGCGGATGGCGCGAGCCGGCCCGTCGAAGGTCGCGAGAGTGCCATCCCCCGTTGTGTTCACATAACGGCCGCGGAATCGATCGATCTCGCGCCGCACCGCCGATTCGTACTCGTCAACCAGCCCGCGCCAGCGGCGATCCCCCAGCTCAGCCATTCGTTCGGTGGACTGCACCATGTCGGTGAACATGACGGTCGCGAGGACTCTGTCCGACTCATGGGTCGGACGCGCTCCGGTGAGGAAGTCTTCGACCTCGTCGACAATCGCCCCGGTGTCGCCCACCCACCACGCGCTGTCGCCGCCCGGTAACTCGACATATTTTGCGTTCGCAATGTGCTCGGCCAGATAACGCCCGTGGCCGACGCGCACGGCATACGAATCGGTCCGCTGGAGAACAAGGACCGGGCACTGAATGAGCGACAGCACGGGTCGCACGTCGATGCGGCTGAAGGCTTCATACAACGCCCGGCCCACTGCCGGACTGGCCTGCAGGCGGCGGCTGTGTGCAATCCACTGCCGCAGACGCTCGTTGGCGCTCGGGAACAACCGCTCGAGGGTGGTCCCGGTGGACCGTCCTCCTCGACGATTTCGACCAAGCGAGCGAACGCCGACGCCGGCAACCCCCACGGGTAGTCGGGCGTCTTCAGAAACCTCGGCATTGAATTCGCCAACACGAGCCCCGCGGTGCGATCCGGATGGGTGGCGGCAAAGAGGATTGCTGCGGCGCCGGATTCGTAGGAAGCAAACAGCGTCGCCTGCTCAGAGCCGACGGTGTCGAGAACGGAACGGATGTCGTCCATCCACTTCTCGAGCAACGTCACCTCGTTGAGCGGAACCGGATCGGAACAGCCGATCCCGCGCTTGTCCATCGAGATCAGGCGGCAGAACGACGAGAGTCGCTCGAAGACCCGCGCCGTAGTCGGTTCCTGCCAGCGTGCCTCCAACGGCAGCATCCAGTCGGAGATACACACGAGGTCACGGGGACTGTCTCCCGCCTCGTGGTACGCGATATGGACCCCGTCGCCGGTTATCGCATACTGCGTCGGTGGCACTTGCTGCACCGCGCCACCTAAGCAGGTGAGCGCGTGCAGTGCACTTCCGCAGGACTGTTCTTGGCAGTCGTAGTAGTCGGAGTGGGTGTGTTGTGGAGTAGTGGAGGCGATGGGACTCGAACCCACGACTTCTTGCTTGCAAAGCAAGTGCTCTAGCCAGCTGAGCTACGCCCCCGTGACGGGGTAGTCAATCTACCGGGCCGCCGGCGTCGGCCAAAGTCCGCCACTTTCGGCGTGTTGGTCAGCGACGGGGGCGCTAACAAGCCGAAAAGTCGCGGGTTGGGCCGTTACTCCGAACCGCCGGCGTACTCGGCGACCTTCACGCCGCGTTCCGCCAGCGCCACCAACAATTCGCCGGGTTTGGTCGCGAGGGTGGCCAGCCCGCCGGCGCCGGGTGACAACTCGCCGCGCACCGCGGCCACCGCGCTGAGCGCGGCCAACGTTCCTGCCGCGACCGCGGGCCGGTCGACGGCGCCCATCACGTTGGTGCACGCAACACCGTTCTTCCACCCGCGCACTTCCACCCGCACGCCACCCAACAATCCTTCGGGGTGGGGTGGGCGCAGCATGGGCAACCATGCGGTCGCCCGATCGCGTCGGGTCGCCGCAACGCGGGCGGTGATCCGTCGTGCGGTCGGGAAGGCCGAGATCATCAGCGACGTCTCAGCCGAACTCGAGGCGTAGCAGTCCTGCCCACCGACGGGTTCGGGGAACCAGCACAGTTCGCGGCCTGATCCTGCGGGCTCGCTCTGCCAACGGCCGTCTCGCCATAGCGCTGACGGGCCCCGCAAGGCGGCGTGCGTAGCCCGGGCACAGGCAGGTCCGCCAGTGCCGGACTTCGCGATGTGCACCTCATCGACGACATCGAGGTCGCGGGCGGCGCGCCAGACCAACAGGCAGCTGAGCCCAGGGGACATGGCCACCCCGGCAACCGCGACGCGTCCAAGAGTCGACGCCCGTTGGGCCAGGCCAAGTACGCCATCGACCGCGTCGATGGACGCGGCCGTCGCTATTACGTGAGCACCATCACCCACACAGACGCGGGCCATGTCGGCTTGCAGCGCGTCGGGCACCGCGAGCACCACGACGTCGACTGACCCCGCGACGCTGGGCCAGTCCCCCGCCGAGGCGCCGTCGCCGAGTTCGGCGGCAACTGCCGACGCGCGCGCCGCTCGGCGCGACACCACGACCACTGACGCCACACCGTCGGTCTCGTGCAATTGACGCGCCGCTCGCAGCCCGACCGCACCTGTGCCAACCACAGCGGCGCGGATGCCCGCCGCCTTCGTCGCCACGCCGCTAGCGCAAGTCGTCTGCGGGTACTTCGCGCCACCCGCCGCCGCCGGGCGGCGTGCCGCCGGCGCCACGGAGACGCACGAATGCCGCCACAACAGCGGCTACCGCGACAGCAACAACAGCTCGTCGGAGTGCCTTCACGGGCCACACTCTAGAGGCACGCAGACGCGCCTCACCGAGGCGGTTGGTGGGGATACCTGGAATCGAACCAGGGACCTCAGCATTATCAGTGCTGTAGGGCTACAGAACGTTTCCGCACGTCAGAGGCCCGCGTCGGCGGCGTCATCGTCTTTTCGTGCCGTGAGCGTGCCATCTAGCTCCGAAAACATGGCGTCGAGGCGCTTCGTGACGGCCCGGTCGGCGTCATCGCTGACGTGGCTGTAGATGCGCAACGTGGTGCGCGGGTTCTGGTCATCTACCGCTTGCGCGGCTGGCGCGAAGAATGAAAGAGCGAACAATGTCGCGCCCGTAACCATGACAAAACGACGACCCATTCGACCCCCTGCGTGGTGAGGAACCCTAACGACGGGAGCATCGATCGAGCCTCCATTAGTGAGGGCACCTCAGCGCCTTCTTAGAAGGCGCTGCGCGCCAAGCCGCGTGACCATCCAGATTGCCTCTGCAACTATCCGGTTCGACATTTTTGAGTGGCCGTGGTTTCGATCGGCAAATTCGATCGGAACTTCCACGACCGTGAAACCTGATTGCCGGATGCGATACGCCATTTCCAGTTGGAACCCGTACCCGTCGGTGCGCGCCGATGAGAACGGCAACGCGCGCAAGGCGTCAGCTTTGTAGGCGCGGAATCCTGCTGTTGCGTCGAAGACATCGAGTCCCAAACAGATACGCGCGTAGGCGTTGCCCGTACGGGACAGCAGCTTGCGCGCAACGCTCCATCCGGGGATCGAACCACCGGGCACGTAGCGCGATCCGATTGCGATATCCGCACCCGCATCGAGTTTGGCTAAAAGACTAGGTACATCCTCGGGCTTGTGGCTGAGGTCCGCATCCATCTGGAGCACAACCGAATAACCACTGTCGAGCGCGTACGTGAATCCGTCACGGCAGGCAGAGCCGTAGCCGTTCTTTCCGGCCCGTTCGATGACTAATACCGATCGACCAATGCGATCGCCGGTGCTGCGCGCGGTAGACGCGGTGCCATCTGGACTGCCGTCGTCAACCACGCACGCGTCAAGGTCATCGCACGCCGCAAAGAGGCGCTCGAGTTGTACACCGATATTGGCCGCCTCGTTAAAGGTCGGAATGACGGCGAGTACGCGCTTCATCGTTTCTGATTGGCAGGCGCATCTGGCGATGCGCCTGCCGCCCTGTGTGAAGTCTCAGCTGCAGTGGCGATGTGAATGTCGTAGCCGACATTGAGGCAAGGATCGCGTATGGCAGTCCTTTGACCGAAGTCCAGGTCGCGGGCATCCAGCGTTAACGCCGCCGTTGTTCGCGTTCTGATAAAGCTCGGAGGCGCGGCGCGCTCAGACAACTAACGCGGTGCGAAATCGGGTGGTCGACACCGCCATCCTGAACACCGGTCCTATGCTGATCTCTCCGAGCTCGTTGCCGGTTTGAAACCGACGAGCGTCAGGCAGTGGAGCCGTCAGGAAGCCAGTCGTCTTGCGAATACCCACAGTCCACGTGTCGCCCCACACGGGGCCGTTACCCTGCTCGCCAGCGAACTCAAACGTCCCGTCCTTAGGGTGTCGTTAGCCCGTGCCACCTCGATTCCGTGAGCGCATATCTGCTCGGCCGCGCCTAGCCGCCTGGTTGCTAATGGCAGGCCTGCTCGCGTTGTCCGTCGCATGGGTCTTCGGCAACACGCCGTTCGGCTCCCCGGACGAGACGCAGCACTACCTTCGCGCGATTGGCGTTGGTGAAGGACACGTCATTGGACGCAAGGTTCCGTATGCGGCCCGCGGCCTTACGCGAGCCCAACTTGCTTGGGTCGAGCAGGCCTCACGCGAGGTGCACGTTCCTAACCGGCTTGGCCCGTCCAACAGCGATTGCGCGGCTCAGCACGCCGACGCGTCCGCCGCCTGCACTGCACATGTGGTCCTTACACCCGCCGCGGACGTTCCTGTTCAGGTCGGCAACTACCAACCGCTGCCATACGTGCTTCCCGGCGTCGCAATCCTGCGAGCCACCAGTCCGGTCAGCGCTCTGTTCGCCGGACGCGTTGCTTCCCTTCTAGCGACGTTGCCATTTCTTCTTGGCGGAGTCGCCGCCCTGACCCTTCGGCGACGTAGCGCCGCTGCTGCGGTTGGCGTCGGACTGGCGGTGACGCCGATGGTTCTTTATGTGATGGCGTCGGTCAACCCCAGTGGGATGGAGATCGCTGCCGGTTTCGCATTTGTGGCGTTTGGCTTCCGATTGGCCGAGCAGCCTTCGCGCTTGACATGGGCAGCCGTAGGTGTGACGGGCTTTGTCCTAGGCATCAGCCGCTCGCCAGGGGCCGTCTGGGTAGTCGCGCTGTCCGCACTTGTTGTCCTCTGGCACGGACCCAAGCGCGCCGTTGGGCTTGTCGCGGACTGGAAATTGCCGGCCTCATTTACTGCCGGAGCCTTAACCCTTGGCGTCGTGCTCAACAGGTCGTGGGAAGCGTTGTATGGGTCGCACATCCAGAGCGTCACTCCGGGCGCGGCTGAGGCTGTCCACACGGCCCGCGCTCTTCTGCCGATTATGACGCGAGAAGCGATCGGTGTCTTCGGCTACCTGAACGTCTCGCTTCCGTCTGTCGCGTACGGGCTCTGGGAGGTCATGCTCGTCGGTGTCAGCGTTGCAGCCGTCGTGCTTTCCTCCCGATACCGACGACTAGTCATCATCGCTGCCACATTGGCGTTGATCGCTCTGCCCGCAATTCAGTACTTCTATGTCACGACGACCACGGGATACCCAGTCCAGGCCCGGCATCTTTTACCGGTGTTCGTCGTTTTTCCGATCATCGCGGCGGAGGGATTGCGTCGATCATCGAGTGAATGGGCGCCAGCGCTCAGTCGTTGGTCCGCGTTGTTGCTCATACCAATCGCTGGGCTTAACGCGGTCGCGTGGTGGACGAATGCGCGGCGTGCCGCAGTGGGCCGTGGCGGCGCGCGAGCATTCTTCCTATCTGCCTCGTGGCACCCACCCCTGGGCTGGTACCCGTGGGTCATTCTCGCAGCACTTGGTGCCGCGCTTATCGCCCTATCTGGGTTCGTCTACTTCGCTGCGGAAGGTCCTCGCGGTCTGGGAGCCGTTGACCCGAGCAGTTAGCCGTTGCCCAAATTGTTGAGCAGCGTGACTGAAGTCTGCGCAATCACGGTGCGGACTGTCTGTAGGTTGCCGGGCGATCACGAGTTGAGGGCACGGTACAGCGGAAAGATCACGAGATGCCGATACGGCGTGCCATCCACGTGTCATTCGCAACGGCGATCAGTGGTCACCAGTGGACAAGTACCGCAGTCGCCGCAGTTACTTCCAACGCTTGAACTGCTCAGCAGCGTCCGGCAGCGATGCTCTCGCGTCCGTATTGCTGGCCATCGGTGCGCGCATGCGCTACCTACGGCCGCTCGGCATCACTGGCGCTGAGCTTGGCGGCACCAGGGCGTTGCGGTCTGCACCCGGCGATGACTTCCCAAGTCAGGGGGAGTTTCTTGAGCGGCAGGGTGCATGTCAGCACGCCGTGCCGTGAGCGTGCCAGTAGCAACGGGCATTTGTGGTCGCGACCGGGCACCAACGGTGAGGTTGCTGGACCGT